>CAZILI010000095.1:0-10984 GCA_964539965.1 uncultured Burkholderiales bacterium
TCACCAAGGTGATGGCGTTTTCGATCGACGTGCGGGTGATGATGTCGCGCGGCCGGATATTTTTCTTGATCGCCTCTACCAGCACGCGTGCCGAGGCCGCCGCGCTGTCGGCCTTCTCGGCGTCGGGCGAGGCCATGGAGGAGGAGCCGAGCAAGCTCATGCCGAGCGCCTCGAACGAGGACGACATGGTGTTGGCGGTGAACATCCCGCCGCAGGCGCCGGGAGTCGGACAGGCGTTCTTCTCCACGCCCTCGAAATCCTCCTTGCTCATGCTGCCGGCGGTGAACGCCCCGACCGCCTCGAACGCGCTCACCACCGTGAGATCGCGCCCCTTCCAGTTTCCCGGCTTGATGGTGCCGCCGTAGACATAGATCGACGGTACGTTCATGCGCGCGATCGCGATCATGCCGCCCGGCATGTTCTTATCGCAGGCGCCGACCACCAAGGCGCCGTCCATCATTTGGCCGTTGACCGAGGTTTCGATGCAATCGGCGATCACCTCGCGCGACACCAGGCTGTACTTCATGCCCTCGGTGCCCATGCCAATGCCGTCCGTGACGGTTGGCACGCCGAACACCTGCGGCATCGCGCCGGCTTCGCGCAGCGCATCCATGGCCCGATCGACCAACGGCTGTATCCCGGCGTTGCACGGATTCATGTTCGAGTAGCCATTGGCCACGCCGACGATGGGCTTGTCGAAGTCACCGTCCTTGAATCCTACCGCGCGCAGCATCGCGCGGTTGGGCGAACGCTGCACACCTTCGGTAATGATCTTGCTGCGCCAGTTGAGTCCCATCGTTACACTCCTCGCTTGAATCGTTTGCGCCCGTTGCGGGCGTCGGTCACCAATCACCCCCAAGCAATCTCGGGGCATCCACGTCTTCGCGCCTTCGCGGGGTGCGAAACGGCGAGGTTAAGCGAGTTGTTCGATATCGTCCAATACAATATTATTACCGTAATAATACTCACGGAGCATTGAACGAATTGGAGTTGCGCCATCTGCGCTACTTCGTCGCCGTCGGCGAGCATCTGCACTTCGGCCGCGCCGCACAGGCCCTGCATATCTCGCAACCGCCGCTGTCGCGTCAAATCCGCAGCCTCGAGCAAGAGGTCGGCGCGGAGTTGTTTGCGCGCACCAGCCGGCGGGTGCAGTTGACGGCCGCGGGCGAAACGTTGTTGACCGAGGCGAAGCTTTTGCTGCAGCACGCCGACCGGCTTGCCACGCGCACGCGCGAGGCTGCCCTGGGCGCGCGCGGCCGGCTCGCGATCGGCTTCATCAGCGTCGCCGACTACAACGTGCTGCCGGGCTTGCTGCGCGCGTTCCGCGCGCGCTTTCCGCAAGTCGTGCTGAGCTTGCGCGAAGCGACCACCGACTTGCAACTGGAGGCGCTGCTGCGCGACGAACTCGACGTCGGAATCGTGTTGGCGCCGGTGGCCGATCCGCGTCTCGCGTTTCGCCCGCTGTTGCGCGAGCCGCTGGTGGCGGCGTTGGCCGCCAACGACAAGGCATTGGTGAGTGCGAAGACCCTGTCGGTCAGCGCCTTGCGCGAGCGTCCGTTCATCTTGTTTCCGCGTCCGCTTGCCCCGGGCCTATACGACAGCATCATCGGGGTGTGCGAGCGGGCGGGCTTTAGCCCGCGGGTCGGGCAGGAGGCGATTCAGATGCAGACCATTGTGAGCTTGGTGTCGGTACGCATGGGGGTTGCGCTGGTGCCGCGCTCGCTCACCAATCTGAAGCGCACCGGCGTGGTATACCGTCCCCTGGAGGAGAAGAGTCCGCTGGTCACCACCGGTGTGGCGTGGAAGAATAGCAACACCTCGGCCACATTGCGCGCGCTACTGGGCCTGATCGACGAAGTGTATCGGCCGACACGCCCCGGCACGCAGCCCCGCTCTCGCGCGAACTCGAGCCAAACAAGGAAGCGATAAATCAAAATGCTGGTGCACCCGCAGTTCGATCCTGTCGCGATCCATCTGGGTCCGGTCGCGATCCGCTGGTACGGGTTGATGTACGTGATCGGCTTCGTACTGCTGATGTTGCTCGGGCGCTATCGCATCAAACAACAGCCGCTATCGGGCTGGACCTTACGAGAAATGGACGATCTGCTGTTCTACGGCGTGCTCGGTACGATACTCGGCGGGCGCTTGGGCTATGTGCTGTTTTACAAGCTCGATTACTACCTCACTCATCCGTTAGAAATCTTCGCGGTTTGGCAGGGCGGCATGTCGTTTCACGGAGGATTCCTCGGTGTGATCTTTGCGATGTTGCTGTTCGCGCGGCGTTATCGCAAGCATTGGTTCGCGGTGACGGACTTCGTCGCGCCGCTCGTACCGCAGGGTCTATTTTTCGGACGTCTCGGCAATTTCATCAACGCCGAACTGCCGGGCCGTCCCAGCGACGTTCCTTGGGCAATGAAGTTTCCGCAAGTCGACGATTTGGCGCGGCATCCGTCGCAACTGTACGAGGCCGCCTTGGAAGGCATCGCGTTGTTCGTAATTCTGTGGTTGTTTTCAGCCAGACCTCGGCCTCTCGGGGCCGTGTCGGGCTTGTTCTTGCTCGGTTACGGCGTCTTCAGATTCATTGTCGAATTCACGCGTCAACCGGATGATTTTCTCGGACTACTGTTATTCAAACTGAGCATGGGGCAATGGTTGTCCCTTCCCATGATCGCGGGCGGTATCGCCATGCTCGTCTACGCCTATCGCGCCAAGCGCGCGTGACCAGAACTTCTCACCGAATGTAAGCGAAGTTCCCGCGCGGGCGACAAACAAAGCGCGCCGGTCGTTCGCGACCGGGGCCGCGGGAAAATTCCTTGATTTGGATCACAGAAACATCGGCGAATTGCGGCGAAGATCTCATCTAGAAAGCCGCTCGTCGAGAAAAAAGCGGAGGAGTTCATGCAGACGATCCAGTTGCCTACCCGGACACGATCGTCACGAGTTTGCCTCTTTTCGCGGCGTTCGAGTACACAATCGACTCGAATTGTCGGCGCCAACTGCCTGCAACATTTCCGCTGCACACTACACATGGGTCCGATTGGGGCATGTTTCCGATTGCGAAGCTCTGGGACCCTAGACCAATGGTCTAGGCCGAAGGTTGTAGGTACAAGAGCTGTCGGCTATGCCATCTGGCGAATTGCGACTTGGCGCGCGCTTCACGTACCTTTGCGGTGTGCATCACAAGCGCTGCTTGGAAGAGGACCACGCGGTAACAACAAGACTCGGGGGCTTTCTTGGATCAGCCTCTCAGAACGAGAAAAATCAAGAGAAACAAACAACAAGAAACAGCAAGTATCGCGCTGCCGTGGGTTCGCATGAAGTGGTCAAAAAAGAGCGGGAGCAAAAATGGCAACGCGAAAGCTACTGCTATTGCAGCAGACGGAGGAATGGGCGGAACTCGCCCATGTGCTCGAAGCGGGCGGGTGGGAAGTGCAGAGCGTGGCGACCCTTGCGCTCGCCAAGGAAATCGTTGAACAACCCGGAATACTGGTCGGCCTGATCGTCCTGTCGGACGATTCCCCATTCGAGCGATACGAGCTAGAGCGCCTGACCGCGAGCTATCCGATGGAGTGGATAGCGCTGGTGTCGCCGGCCACCTTGGCCGATCCGGCGACGGTAAGGTTGGTGGCGGAAAATTTCTATGATCACCATACCTATCCGCTCGATCCGGAGCGCTTGCTCGTCACTTTGGGTCACGCCTACGGCCGCGCCGAACTCAAGCATAACCTGAATCGCCGGCGCGAATGGGCCGGGCGTTACCAGATGATCGGCCGCAGCCCGCTCATGCTCGAGCTGTACGGCAAACTCGACCGCGTCACCAAGGTCGACGCGCCGGTGCTCATCATCGGCGAGAGCGGCACCGGCAAGGAGTTGGTTGCGCGCGCGATTCACGCTCACTCGTGGCGCGCAGGCGGACCTTTCATTCCGGTGAATTGCGCCGCGCTGCCCGAGAATCTGGTGCAGTCCGAATTGTTCGGCCATGAAAAGGGCTCGTTCACCGGCGCGCACCAGCGCAAGATCGGTAGTATCGAAGCCGCCGCGGGCGGAGTCATCTTCCTCGACGAAATCGGTGATTTGCCGCTGGAACTACAGGCCAATCTGTTGCGCTTCTTGCAAGAGAAGACCATCGTGCGGCTCGGCTCGACCCAGCGCATCAACATCGATGTGCGTGTCATCGCCGCGACCCATGTCGATTTGCAGAGGGCGGTGGCGGAAGGCCGCTTTCGCGAGGACCTGTTCTATCGTTTGAACGTGCTGCACTTGAAGATACCACCGCTGCGCCAACGTCCAGGCGATATCGAGCTGTTCGTGCAAGCGTTGTTTCAGGAGTTCTGCAAGCAAAAAAATCCGGCCGTGCAGGGCTTTAGCCAGGATGCGATCCGTGCGCTGTACGACTACGCCTGGCCCGGCAACGTGCGCGAACTCGTGAATCGCGTGCAAAACGCCATGATCATGAGCGAGAACCGGCTCATCACGCCGAACGACTTGGGTTTGGAAGAGATCAACGATAGGGCCAGCAACGTCGTGACCCTGTCACGCGCGCGGGCGGCGGTGGAAAAAGACGTCATTCAATTGACCCTGCAGGCCCATGCAAACAACGTGACTCGAGCGGCGCGCGAGCTTGGCGTGTCGCGGGTTACCTTGTATCGGCTCATGGAAAAGCTCGATATCGAGCCCGACCGGGCTTAAACGCGTCTCTGTACCGGTCCCGCACGCAACGGCTAGATTCGCCGACTCTCGATTTAGGAGGACAACCATGATCAAGACTACCCGCGTGGTCGCGCTATTGCTTACGTCGAGCACGCTTGCCGCGACGGCGCAGACGCAAAACGACCCCGCGCAAGGCGATCTGCAAGCGCTCAAGCAAACCGTCGAAGAGCAAAGCAAGCGATTGGAGCTGCTCGGTCGCTCGCTCGAAGAGCAAGCGAAGAAATTCGCCGCCGACCGCGAGGCACTCGACGCACAGCGCCGCCGCATCGAGGAGCTGGAGCGTCAACTGTCGGCAGGACAGTCGGGCGCACCGGGCATCGAAGCGCATCGGCTACAGCCCGACTCGCGGCTCGAAGCGCTTGCGGGCCGCGGCAACGAGGCGGCGCAAGGCGGGCCCGAGCAGGCGCCGCAGCAAGTCGCGCAGCAGCAGCCCGCTCAGGGCGGCGGCCAGCAAGCGCCCGGGGCGGGCGGACAAGCGCCGCAAACGGTGGGGCAAGCGCCGCAGCCGCGCACCGACACCCGCCCACCCGAGGTCGCGCCGATCTTCCAGCAGCCGGGCGTGCTCACGCCCAAGGGCCAGTTCGTTTTCGAGCCCTCGTTCCAGTATTCCTATTCATCGAGCAATCGCGTGTCGGTGATCGGATTCGAAATTTTTCCCGCGCTCTTGATCGGCGTGCTCGACATCCGCCAAGCGAATCGCGAGAGCTACACGTTGGGCCTCACGGGGCGTTACGGCATCAGCAACCGCTTCGAGGTCGAAGCGAGGCTGCCGTACGTGTATCGCCGCGAGACCCTACAGACGCGGGAATTTCTGCAATCGAGCTTCGTCGATAGCGAGTTTTCCGCCAGCGGTCACGGCATCGGCGACATCGAGCTTTCCGGGCGCTACCAGATCAACGAGGGCGGCATGAACAAGCCCTACTACGTCGGCACCTTGCGGCTGAAGACGCGGACCGGCTCTGACCCGTTCGATGTCGATCGCGATCCGGTCCTGCCGCGCGGCTCGGGCCGCTTCAAGGAATTGCCGACCGGAACGGGCTTCTACGGCGTGCAGCCGGGCGTGACCATGATCTACCCGACCGATCCCGCGGTGTTCTTCGGCAGCCTTAGTTACTTGTGGAACGTCAAGCGCGGAGGGCTGGTGGATCGCGCCGGACAAGACTTTGGTGAAGTCGACCCGGGCGACGCGGTCGGCTTCAACGTCGGCATGGGGCTCGCGCTCAACGAGAAGGCTTCCTTCAGCATCGGCTACGACCATAGCGTGTTCGGCAAGACCAAGCAGAACGGCCAGGTACCGGCCGGCGAGATGACCACACAGTTGGGTACCTTAGTGTTCGGCTACTCATACAAGCTTCGCCCCAATCGAAACATGAATTTGTCCTTCGGTATCGGCGTGACCAAGGACACTCCCGACCTGCAACTGACGCTGCGTATTCCAACGAATTTCTAGAGCCCAGCCATGAAGCGCATTCTTCTCGTTATTTGTTTCCTCGCACTCGCTCCCTGGGCCCAAGCGCAAGTCACGCCGCGCCAAGCCGCAGAGAATTTTCTTGTCGGCATTTCGCAAGGGCAAGTCGCCAACGCGTACGCCAAGCTGCTCGAAGGCTCGAACATCGCCAGCCAAGGGGGCGGAGCGGCGATACGCAAACAAACCGAGACGACCTTGCCGATGTTCGGCAAGGTGTTGGGCTTCGAACTCGTGCGCGAGGAGCCGTTCGGTAATGCCTTGGTTCGTCTGGTCTACGTGCTCAAGTCGGAGCGCCATCCGACGGTGTGGGACTTCTACTTCTATCGGCCGGGGAATCGCTGGTTCGTGGCCGAGGTCAATTTCAGCGACAAGTTCGATCATCTCGGTCCGAAGCGATAGCGCGCTCGTGCATTTTTCCGCATCGGCGTGAGGAAGCTCGGCCGGTGCTAGAGACACAAGAATCACGGCTCGGTTTGTCGCCGAAATTTACATCGCACCGACGGCGGCCGCGGAGAATTCGCCTAACCGCCTGAGCCGTAAGCCCCACTTGCGCGCGGGGCATCGTTCTTGCATGATGCCGGCAAAGAACAACAAGACCCGAGCACGACCTTATGCAAACTTCAGCACCGGCCATCCGGGCGCTCTGCGCCGGGAATACGCCTTGCACAACGCGGCGGCACTGATGGAATCGCGCAAGCTGTTGCTGCTCGAGCCTGGGGAAGCCGGTCCCGGGTTGCGCCGCGGGCTTGCCGAGCACGGCTGGGAAGCGCATGCCACCGCTTCCAACGAGATGGCGAGGCACATGGCCGATCAAGGCAACTACTTGGTCGGCATCGTCTCGCTCGACACCGGCGCGACTTGGTCCAACCGAGACATCGAGCGGCTCACTGCCATCCACGCCATGCACTGGATCGCCGTCGTCGCGGCCGGCTCGCTGGCCGACGCCGGTCGCACCCGGTTGTTGCTGGACAGTTTCTTCGATCATCACACGCAGCCCGTCGACACCGCGCGCTTGGCGACCGTCCTAGGCCATGCCTACGGACGCGCTCTCATGAGACAGCGCGCGCAACATCGGGGGGCGACGGGGCGTTTCAGCATGATCGGCAAGAGCCGGCCGATGCTGGATCTGTACGACAAATTGGAGCGTGTGGTGAGGGCCGATGCTCCGGTGCTTATCACCGGCGAGACCGGGACGGGTAAGGAACTCGTGGCACAGGCAATCCATCGCGATTCGCCGCGCGCGAGCGGCCCGTTCGTGCCGATCAACTGCGGCGCGCTCGCCCCCCATCTCATGCATTCGGAGTTGTTCGGCCACGAGAAGGGCGCTTTCAGCGGCGCCGGCGAAGCCAAGATCGGTCGCCTCGAGTCGGCCGCGGGCGGCACCTTGTTTCTGGATCAAATCGGCGACTTGCCGCTCGACCTGCAAGGCGGCCTGTTACGCGTATTAGAAGACAAGACCCTCGTTCGCCTCGGCGGCAGCGAGCGGGTGGGCGTCGACGTGCGAGTCATCGCCGCCACCCACGCCGACCTGCAGACGGCCGTCGCGCAGGGGCGCTTCCGCCAGGACTTGTACTATCGCCTCAACGTCGTGCACGTTGCGGTGCCTGCGCTGCGCGAGCGGCAGGCCGACATCGAACTGCTGGCGCAGGCGGTATTCAACGCCTTCTCCGCGCAGAAGAATCCGGCGGTGCGTGGCTTGAGTCAGGAGTCGCTCGAGGCTATGCGACAGCACGACTGGCCGGGCAACATGCGCGAGTTGGTGAGTCGCGTGCAGCGCGCCATGATTATGAGCAGGCAACGCCTCATTTCGGCCCGCGACCTCGGCCTTGCGGGCGACGATGACCCGGCCAGCGCATCCGATGGTTCCGTCCGCGACCGCGCGTCGGGCGGCGGCGAGCGTGGGCTCCTACAGCTTACGCTGCGCAACAATGACAACGACGTCACTCGCGCGGCAAACGCGCTCGGCGTGTCTCAAGGCACCTTGCAGCGTTTGATGGAAAAGCTGCGCATTCCCGCGTCGCCGCGCTGAGCCGCGCGGTGCGCACGATTTGCCCTCGCCGGCCGGTGCGTGGGACGCACCCTACGCATTGTCGGTGGATAGGGCTTTCGTAGGGTGCGCCCTGCGCCGAATATTCGTGAAATGGTGCGGGGACGCACCCTACCCGATCACCTGTGGATGGCGCTGCCGTAGGGTGCGCCCTGCGTACCGAATAATCGTGAAATGGTGAGTGGGACGCACCCTACCCGATCACCCGCGGATGGCGCTGCCGCAGGGTGCGCCCTGCGCACCGAATAATCGTGAAATGGTGCGTGGGACGCACCCTACCCGATCACCCGTGGATGGCGCTGCCGTAGGGTGCGCCCTGCGCACCGATTCAACGCGCCGCTGCGCGCGTTTGCAAATTCACCGCGGAGAGCGTCTCGGAAAGCCCAAAGCCGCCGGTACCGGATACGGTGGCGTTGATTATGGTGTTGCCGTGAATCAACTGGCGATCGAGGCTGTTCTGAATGAGCGTAAGCATGCCGGCGCCGCCTAGCATCCCAGGATTGACGCTATTGCCCGGGCCGTTTTGTATCAGCGTCACGGGCGATCCCTGTATTTCCACCCCTGCCGCGCCGCGAGCGGCGATGGCCCCGAGATCCGGAATCGTCAGCGAGAAGCTGCTGACCGCTTCACCGTTGATCGACACTAGGCGCTGGATGTCGAGAGCGATGCGGAATCCTTCGCCGAGAAATCCACCGCGCAAGTCGCCGAGCTTCTCGTCGCTGAGCGCGGCCCCGGCAAACGCCGGCGCCTCCTCGGCGAACACCATTGGCACCGCCGCGACCGAGGCAAGAGTCAACAGCCCGATTGCTAAGCGCTTACAAAGTTGTCGCATGATCTAGTGTCCTGAGTCCGAAGTTCGTTGAATAAACGATGCCGAGAATCCACGCTGGGCGTTGTTGCAGTTCCTCGCTTGGTGCCCAACCAAGCTGTGGTTCGCGCCTAGCCCAGCGCCGATTTCGACACCTTTGTCCGGTTGCGATACCGACTCTAGACGGGCCATTTGCTCAACGAACTTCACCCTCAGGACACTAGAAATCGGTGCGCGGATCGGAGCGCAACAAAGTGATGCGCGCCAGGCTGTCGCGATCGATGGCGTTGCCCAGAAACGCGGACGGGCGCACCTGCCAATGCGCCGCCACGTTGAATTGCGCGTTGCGATGACTGTGGATCACGAAGAAGATGTGATTCACCCAGATGCGCTCGAAATCAGCGCGCGGCAGAATGCGCGATCCGAGAGCCGGATCACCCAGCAGCACTTGGCCGTCTTTTACGCCCTTCAATACCACGAAGTGCTTGTAGCCGTTGTCTTGCACCAGCACGATGCCCGGTGCACCGAACTGCATGATTTGCTCTAGCGTCGCTTCGAATCCGTCGGCCTTGAATCCCTTGTATTCCAGAAACTGCTTCATATCGAGCAGCGAGAACCCGTCGTGCGTGATCTTGTCCTTGTCGCCGCGCCGGATCATCACCAAGATCGCTTCTTCCTCCGACACCGTGCTGGCGTAGTGGTGCGTCAGCAGCGTCGCCAGCGCGGCCGATCCGCAGCTGTAGTCGTACTTCTGCTTGATCGTGGTGCGAAAGCGCGCCTCGGTGAGGAGATCCTTCATGCTCTTGACCGGCACCGAATAGGCACCACCGCCGATATCCGGCGAGAGGTCGACCGCGACTGCCCACGGCGCGGCCAGCGCGAGCGCCGCCGCGACGGGCATCCATTTCTGTAGGTTCGTCATGCCCGCGGCTACTTCTCGATCGTCACGTTCAAAATGGTCGAGTTCTGGATCAACACGCCGTTGCCCGTGTTTTGGATCACCATCGGGAATCCATGCGAATTGGCGAACGATCCACCGGTGACGGCGTTGTCGCCGGTGACGCTGTTGTTGACCGAGATGTTCTCCATGTGCCCGTTGGTGGAGATATTGTTGATGACCTGAGTCTGCACCGCTGTTTCGTCTTGCCGTCCGCCTCGCTCGCCGGCGAGGGTGTCCTCCGAGATGCTGCGGCTGAATATCAAGCTGGCTGCATCGCTTGCCGGTTCGTCCGTGCCGGCAAATCCTAGGCTTGCCGTCGACAGCAGCATCGCGGCCACAATCGACAATGCAAAGCGTCGCATTTCCTTCTCCTCTTTGTTTGGCGGTGTAAAACGCCGAGGGCGTCTTGCCCCCGGCGTTTCTCTGCAGCTTGCTGCGTTACCGAGCCGAGGCGGTTCCCGCGCTCGCCGGTGTGCCGCCGGCCGACAGATTGGCCTGCACGTTCACGTTTTGCTGGATCAGCGCGCCGATGCCGGTGTTTTGGCTCAGCTGCATGATGCCCGCCGCGCTCTGCGCAACACCGCTCATGGTGTTGGAGAAGTTGGCTACGTCAGCGCTGGTGATGCTGCCGCCCGCGCCGCCGACTCCACCGTTGCCGACTCCACCGTTGCCGACTCCACCGGCTCCGCCGCTGGCGGTATTGGTGCCGCCGTCGCCGCCGTTGCCGCCGTTGCCGCCGCTGCCGCCGTTACCGGCGTTGCCGATGCTTTGGCTGTTGGTGTTGCCGCCGTTGTTGCCGCCGTTGCCGCCGGTGTTGGTCGCGGTGTTGCTGCTGGTGCCCGCGCCGCCGCCGCCGCCGGCTCCGCCGGTTGCAGTGGCCGTGCCGGTCCCGGCGCCGCCGGTTCCGCCATTGGCGTTGGCTGTTCCGCCCGCGCCGCCGGTTCCGGTTCCCGCTCCGCCTGCGCCGCCTGCTCCGCCGGCCCCCGCAGTGTTCGCTCCACCCGCGCCGCC
>CAZILI010000096.1:0-10917 GCA_964539965.1 uncultured Burkholderiales bacterium
CATCAACCGCGAGTGGGGGCTGGCGAAGAACGAAAACCCCAACCAAGGGAGCTTTATCGTCGATGAGCTTACCGATCTGGTCGAAGAAGCGGTACTCAAGGAATTCGAGGCGATTAGCGAGCGCGGCGGTGTGCTCGGCGCCATGGAGCTCGGCTATCAGCGCGGCAAGATTCAAGAAGAGTCGCTCTACTACGAACACAAGAAGCACGACGGATCCTACCCCATTATCGGTGTAAACACGTTTCGCAATCCGCACGGTGAGGCGGTGCCGCAGTCGATCGAATTGGCGCGTTCCACCGAAGACGAGAAGCAATCTCAGCTACGCCGGCTCAAAGCGTTCCATGCCGAGCATCAGGCGGAGAGCGGGCCCGCGCTCAGGCGCTTGCAGCAAGCGGTGATCGACAACGCCAACGTATTCGAGGTTTTGATGAACGTGGTGCGCGTGTGTTCCTTGGGACAGATCACGCAAGCGCTGTTTGCCGTCGGCGGCCAGTATCGCCGCAGCATGTAGGAGGACAAGTATGCCCGACTACATCGCCCCCATTCGAGATCTGCAATTCGTCATCAAGGAGCTGTGCGGGCTAGAACGGATCGGCGCTCTGCCCGGCTATGGCGAAGTAGGTGGGGAGTTGGTGGACGCCGTGCTGGAGGAGGCTGGCAAGTTTGCAACAAAGGTTCTGAGCCCGCTGAACCCGGTCGGCGACAGGGTGGGCTGCACGCTGAACGACGGCGAAGTAACGACACCGCCCGGATTTCGCGAAGCCTACGCACAATTCCGCGCCGGTGGGTGGCCCGCTTTGCAAGGCGATCCCGCCTTCGGCGGCCAGGGCTTGCCGCATGTGCTGGCGCATCCGGTCTCCGAGATTTGGAACGGCGCCAACATGGCTTTCTACTTGGGGCCGATGCTGACCGGCAGCGCGGTGCTGGCGTTGACCAAGCACGGCACCAGTGAGCAGAAGCGCACCTACCTCGCCAAGCTCGTCAGCGGGGAATGGATGGGCACGATGAATCTGACCGAGCCGCAAGCCGGGTCGGATTTGGCGGCGGTACGGACGCGCGCGCTGCCTGAGGGTGATCACTACCGCTTGCACGGCACAAAGATCTTCATTACCTACGGTGAGCACGACTGGACCGAGAACATCGTCCACCTGGTGCTCGCGCGCATTCCCGGCGCGCCGGAGGGGGTCAAGGGAATCTCCATGTTCATCGTGCCTAAGGTGCTGGTGAACCCCGACGGCTCCCTCGGGGCGCGCAACGACATCAGATGCGTTTCCATCGAGCACAAGCTCGGTATCAACGCGAGTCCGACTGCCGTGCTGTCGTACGGGGATCGGGAAGGGGCGATCGGCTACTTGTTCGGCGAGGAAAACCGCGGCCTTCAGTATATGTTCACCATGATGAATTCCGCGCGACTCGAGGTGGGGATAGAGGGCATCGGCGTTGCCGAACGCGCCTACCAGCGCGCGCTGGGCTACGCAAAGGAGCGAGTGCAGGGCAGGGAAATCGGTAGTCGATCGGGCGAGCGCGTGCCCATCGTCCGCCATCCGGACGTGCGCCGCATGCTGATGAGTATGCGCGCGCAGACAGAGGCCATGCGCGCGATGGCGATTCTGGCATCGAGTGCGCTCGACCTGTCGCATCGCCACCCCGAGCGCGACGAGCGCTTTAGGCAGCAGACCCTGGTCGATTTCGTGACGCCCATCGTAAAGGGCTGGTGCACGGAGCAAGCCATCGAGGTCGCCTCCCTCGGCGTACAGGTGCACGGCGGTATGGGCTTCATCGAGGAGACCGGCGCCGCACAGCACTACCGCGACGCGCGAATCACGACCATCTACGAGGGGACGACCGGCATACAAGCCAATGATCTCGTGGGCAGAAAATTGGCGAGCGAAAATGGGGCAACCGCAAGAGCGCTGATCGCAGAGATGCGAGATTTCGCGTTCTCGCTCGCCACAGAGGGCGAATCAGCGATGGCGGTTATCAGCGCGCGACTTGCTTCGGCGTTAACGGCACTGACCGCGGCGACGGATTGGTTGATCGAGAACCATGATTCGGATCCGCCCGCGGCCGCCTCCGGCGCGGTGCCTTACTTGAAGCTTTGGGGCACGGTTCTAGGCGGCTATCAACTCGCAAGATCGGCGCTCATTGCCCGCAGACAACTCCTCGCGGGGAGCCAGGAAACGGATTTCTATCGAGGCAAGATCGTCACCGCGCGCTTTTTCGCGGAGCACCATTTGCCGCACGCGTCTTCGTACAAGGAGGCGATCGTGTCCGGGGCGGAAAGCGTGTTGGCTCTGAACATGGAGTGAAGCCCGCGTAGCTTCACCCCGGCTGCCGCGTTTGCTTGCGAGGCGATTGCGCTTGCCTATAGTGGCAGTGGGTAGCCCCGATGCGTCCGATCTTGTCTTACCCCGAGCACATCCGCGTGATGCTCGGCGGGGCTACCACCAAACCCTTCCTCAAGAAAATCCGATCTGTCGAGCGACGCGAGGAAGACGCGCTTTCGCTTCTACAGCGTGAGCCCGCCGTCTACCGTCAGGGTCTGTCCGGTAACCATCGCCGCGCCGAAAGCCAGGAACACGACGACTTCGGCGATGTCCTCGGGTGTGCAACGGCGCTTGAGCAGTGCGTTGTCGATGCTGGCGGCACGCTCTTGGTCGGTCCACTGTACCATCCAGTCCGAGTCGACCGCTCCCGGCGCAACGGCATTTACCCTTACCTCAGGCGCTAGGGCGCGTGCCAAGTTTTGAGTCAGGCTGACGACCCCGGCCTTGCTCGCCGAGTAGGCGAGGCTCGATCCCGCCCGACCCAGCCCGGCGATCGAGGCGGTGTTGACGATCGCGCCTCCGGCCGCCTTCAACGCGGGCGCAGCCGCATGGGCACAGCGAAACACGCCCAACAGATTGGTCTGTAGGATCGCGGCCCAAAATTCCTCGGTCATCGCGTCCAGTTCTTGCGGCAAGATTCGGCGCTGCGTATTCGGGGTGCCGGCGTTGTTGGCCAGAAAGTCCAAGCGGCCGAGCCGAGCGATCGCACCACCGACCATGCGCTCCGCCTCGCCGGCGATCGCGACATTGCCGGGGGCGGGGATTACTTTTGCGCCTGTCGCCGCGAGCTTCTCTACCGCCCGCGGGCCGCGCGCATCCTCGGGAAGATAGTTGATCGCCACGGTCGCGCCGTTGCGAGCCAGTTGAGTGGAGATGGCAAGCCCTATGCCTGAAGCGCCGCCGGTAACCAGCGCGCAACGGCCGTCGAGGTCGTAGCGGATCACTTTCCCTCCAGAGGTTTGATTTGGCGCAGCGCGCGCTTGAGGGCGAGCAGCTTTTCGTCGCGCTGTCGAAACAACTCAGCCGGGGTCTTGTCGCCCCAGTCGAAAAATCCCTTGCCGGACATCACACCCGTATGACCGTTCGCCAATAGCCGGTTGAGAGTGTCACACATGCCGCGCGGCGCAGGGGGCACATAACTGCCGTTGGAACCCGCCAACTGCAGTAACGGTAACCCGGTGAAGTCCGCCTTTGCCAGTACCGCGAGGATCGGCATGCGTAACGCCAATCCATGCAGGACCGACCGGTCTATGTCACGCGCCGTCACCACTCCGCGATCCAGGAGGTCATACACTTCGAGGGCGATGGCCGCCTGGATTCGATTGGCGATGTAGCCGGCAACGAATTCCTTGAAGACGACCGGCTCCTTGCCCATTGTCGTGATCATGCGCACGACCTCTTCCAACACTTGCGGGTCAGTGTGTTCCCCCGGCACGATGTCGACCAGATCGCATAGATAGGGGGGCGTGTACCAATGCGCGATCAGCGTACGGGATCGCCGTGCCGCTGGCACCAGCGGGAAGATATCAAGCTGGCTGGTATTGGAGGCAAGAATACACTGCGGATCCATGAGCGAATCCAGTTGCTCGAACAGCGCTCGCTTGGCCTCGCGCGTCTCGATGATCGCCTCCACTACGAACTGCGCGCCGTGTAGCGTCTCCGGCAAACTGGTGCAGCAGCTAACCGCTTCGTTCAGGCGCTGACGATTCCAACTCGCCTCGGCTTCGCCGCCCGATACGAGGAGATCGAGAGCGCTAGCCATTAGATCCGGGGCACGCGCCAAGGTTTGTGCGTTGGTGTCCGTCATGCGGACTTTGTGTCCGCCCAGAGCAAACACCAGCGCCAAAGCGTGGCCCATCGTCCCCGCGCCCAGCACCGCTACATCCGTCATATGGTCTCTCCAGGAAGCCAGGGCTCGGGAGCGCGCACGTCGATGTCGGTCACCACGTCTAACAGTACCGGCTCGTCGGCGGCGAGCGCCTCGGAGAGCGCACTCGCGATTGCGCCGGGATGCTCGACTCGTATGCCTTTCACGCCGAAAGCGCGCGCGATCGCCGCGAAGTCGGTGGGACCGAAGCGCAGCATCTGTCCGGGGTCGCCCGGTTGATCGCCTTGCATGCGCAGCAAAGTCGGCCAACCCTGACCGAATCCCGAGTTGTTGTTCACCACGATCGTAATCGGAATGCCGCGACGGCGAGCCGTTTCGAGCTCGCTCAGGTGATAGTACAGCGCCCCGTCGCCACAGAAACACAGTACTTTTCGATGCGGCGCGGCGCACTTTGCGCCGAGTGCAGCGGGAAAAGCCCAGCCCAACGATCCCGCGGCGCGGAGGTAGGTTTGTCCCTTGCCGTTGAGCTCCACCAACGTTGCGGTCCAAATGCCCGAGTAGCCGGTATCCGCCACCAGAATCCCGTCGGCCGGCAGCGCTGCCGTTATTTCTGCGCACAAACTATCCGGGCGGATGGGCACGTCGTTGCTCGCGAGCGCCGATGCCCGTTCCGCTCGCCACGCTGCGACACTCGCCGCGGCGCGCTCGGCGTAGGCGGTATCGCGTGGCGGCGCGCCGAGCGCTTCGATCAGTGCAGTGAGCGTGGCGCGCGGATCGCCGCACAGCCCGAGCGTATTCGGGTACGAACGGCCGAGTTCTAGCGGATCGATATCGATCTGAACGATCGGTGTATCGAGCGCCGGAACACGCCAACTATGGGTAGGTTGATCTCCGGTGTGACACCCGATGAAGACGACCAACTCGGCCTCATGCACGATTCGGTTGGCAGGTGGTGCGGCGTAGTTACCAACGGTGCCGACAGATAGGCGATGGCGTGTATCGATCAGCCCGCGACCTCCGAGCGAGGTTGCGATCGGTGCCGCCAGCCGTTCACCCAGCGCCAGCAGTTGCGCGCCACAGTCCGACGCCGTTGCGCCCGCGCCGGCGACAAGTGCAATGCGCTTTGCTGAGCGCAGTGCCGCAGCAGCGTGCTCGATATCGTGTGCCGAGGGAATAGGCCGATGCGGCGGCATCTTCATGCCGAACGGAGAAGCAGCGCTCACTGGCTCGGAAACAAAGCTGGTCTCGACCGCTTCGCCCTGCAATCCGTTTAGGTCGAGATGCGTGGGCCGCGGCGTGCCGGTCATGGCGGCACGCCACGCCTGGCGCAGCGAGCGCGGCAAGTCGGCGGCTTCGTATACCTCGGCGGAAAACTTGGTGACGGGAGCAAACAAGGGCGCGTGAGTGATTTCTTGGTACGCGTTACGATGCTGGTGAGAGGGCATCTTGCGTCCGGTGAGCGCAATGACCGGAGCACGGCCAAGATAGGCGTCCTGCAACCCGGCCGCCAAGTTCGCGGCCCCTACCGATTGCGCGAAGCACAATCCGGGGTGACCCGCGACACGTGCGTAGCCATCCGCCATGTAGGCGGCCGCTTTCTCTGTGTGAGCGAGCACACGCGTGACCGTTGTATTGCCCAATTCGATGAGGGTACGCCGCAGCACGGCGTCGACCCAGAACACATGTGTCGTGTCCGAGGCGACGATGCTGCGCGCGAGCCATTGTGCGCCGCTGAGTTTTTCGCGTTGTGTCGTCACGATGCGATCCATGGAGGACTCGTTCAGAAGTTCCTCAGTCGTTGGGTTTGTGATTGATCAATTCGACCAAGGCGTTACGTAGGGCTTCTTCGTCCAGAAAGGGCTCGAAGTGGGCGCCGCTTGCCCGAAAGTGCTCGGGAGCCAAAAGATACAGGGCGGCCGCGTCGTCCCACAGCCGTGTACCTTGCCATTGGGACGGATCGGCGTTGAGCGCGGCGCGCAGCAGCCCCGGCATACCGATCTCTGAGAACCGGTCGACCATCGCTTGCGTCGGCGGATACGACGATCCGTCAGCGGGCAGATCTACCCATACGACCCGTCTCATGTTGCGCAGTAGCTGATCCGCGCGGTCGCATGCAGGCTGGTCATAGACGCAGTTAAAGTTGTCCGGGTTGTTCTCCGCGAGCGGCCGCCCCGACGCAACGATTCGATGCAGCCAAGGCCGGAGTGCGGGACCGTATTCGACGAAAGATGACCATGGTCCCAACACGAGCAAATCGACTTTGCCGCATCCGCGCAGCGCCGTTGCCAGCGCGGGCGCCAACTTGGCGGCACTCGGCGCCGCCGGCACCGCGCCAAGGAGAAACCCGTTCATGCGCTCCGCGGCGGCACGCGCGGCTGGAAGCCAATCGTATGAGGGAGGGGAGCTTGCGCTTTGCCCCTGAATGACCGCCACCGAGGAGGAGGAAGCGCTTGCTAGGAATAGCGCGATGGCGGTGCGCCCCCGCAGCACCGAGGAGATCCCCTCGGTTACGACGACCGCACGCAAGGTCCGATGGGGCGCCAGCACGGCGAATGCGCGCAGATCGTCATTCGCTACGTCGGTATCGACCACCAGACACCGTTCACGATGGTGACCGTAGTGCCTGTCCTGCGCGTACGCGCCCTCGCCGTGCAGAAGTAGTGCCGAAACCGTCAACAGGGTAACCGCCAGCAAGCGCGGCGCGATGTTCCTTATCCGGGCAAGCAGATCTCGTGACATTCCGATTTCTCCTTGGGTCGATTCGCTGTGTGATGCCAACGTGCTTCCCGCCAGCCTAACACGTCAAGCGGTCCATCCGCGCGCTAAGCCGAAGTAATTTTCCTTTCCCATCTGGCCACCTTTCAAGGCAATTTCCAGTCCGTCGAAGCGCGGATGATGCGAATAGCCGCGACATAGCGGCGCACCCGGAGAAAGTTCGGCCAGCATCTCCAGCGCGTAGAGCTGCAACTCCCGCGTCGCGTAGCTGGAGGTATCTCCGCCGGCGATAACAACGCGGCGCAAATTGCTTTGCATGAGCACCTCGTGTGCGATGCGGCCCATCGCAGTCCCCAATACTTTGGCAGTGTTGCCGATCGGAGCCTGCGCGTCGCTCTCCATACACGCTCGCGTCGCCGCAATGCTTGAGTCCTCCGGCCCGTACGCAGAGTAGATTATTACGCTGCGGCCGTTCTTGATCGACCCGAGAGCGCGCTCCGACAACTCTTCGAACGCCCTGTTCGACGAGTCGGACCGAACGATCCTTTCCGTCGGCGCGCGAATCGTATCGAACCCGTTTTCCGACGCCCAGCCGATCTGTTTCGCGGTCAGCGGTGATGCGCTGCCCGACACGACCAGCACTTGCTCGACGGATCGGACCGGTGGCAGTACGGGGCGTTGCGAATCGATCACGCCGCTCGCGCGCCAGTGGGCTGAAAGGGCATATTCCACCCCTGAGGAGCCGATTGCGAAGTGCCGCCCGCGTTGCGCCTCTTGCCAGATCAATCGACCCGCTGTGCGCAAGCTCTCATCGTCCAGCGCGTCGTACAGCAACAGCTCGGTGCCGCCTTGCAACTTCCTTGCGTACCGGGCATCGACCTCGACCGATGAGCCCGCCAGATCGATGAGGCTCATCAAGGCGAGCCTAGCCTTGGTCTGACGCGCCAGGTGCAAGCGTAGATCCGCCTCGTCCATGGGTGTGACCGGATGTCGGGACATAGTCGGATGACGATCGAGTCGATGGACTTCGTCACCGGCGCTGGCGAAATGATTGCCGAACACGGTGTAGCGGCCGAGTGGTGGGGCGCCCGCCAACACCGAGATGACTTTATCCTGGGTGAACCGCATTCGCGCCATATCGGCGACATGACCGATGTTACCGACGCTAGGTGATGAATCGAACGTCGAACAGACCTTGTAGTGAAGCAGTGGCGCTCCCACCGACCACAACTCATCCAACATCGGTCTGAGTTCGAAGTCCATTTCATTCGGTGACATGGCGCGGCTGCTGCCGGCGACGCCCAGACAGCGCAGATCGGTGAATTTGTCACGTAGCAGCGCCGGGCTGGGCGGCGAAAGAAATAAGACCGTGCGAAGGCCCGCTAGAGTGAGCGCCTCCATTGCATCGGTCGAACCGGTGAAATCATCGCCATAGAAAGCGAGCAGCAACTTGGGAAACAAGTTCACGAGTTCTTCTTGCCGAACTTGTCGATTGCGCCACGCAGCTCCGGGCGAGTGGCGGCAAACTCTTCCAGGGGCACCCCGGCGAGCGCCGCCTCCCAACCTTGCTGCATGCTGCGCACGCCGGCTGCTGCTCCTCCCGGATGAGCAAGGATGCCTCCTCCTGCGAGGTGGATCACGTCGAAGGTCTTGGTCGCCGAATAGATCTCGACCGCCGTGCCCGCCCACTGGGCCGAAGAGATGGCGGGCATAACGCGATAATCCCCAAACAACGGTGTGAGGCAGTCGATGATCGAGCGCCCCACCTCTTCGTTGGTTTCGTAAAACTTGCTGTTGAAGCCGCCAACGTGCAAGTGGTCGACGCCGGCGAGTCGGCATAGTTTCTGATAGGCGGTGAAGCTGATACCGAGAAACGGATGGCGCGCCATGGCGCCGAAGTTGTTGCGATGACCGTGAATCGGCAGCTCGCATCGCTCACGCAAATAGCACAGCGCGGCAAAGCCGACGTTGTTGATGTTCACCATGACGCAAGTGCCATGATTCTTCTTGACGAGATCGTGGGCGCGCAGCATATGCTGGAGGTCACCGCTGATGTTGAACGAGAACATCGCCTTCTTACCGGTCGCGTCGGCGACTTGCTCGATCTCTCGCATGACTGCCGGTACCCGCTCGGCGAGCGGCGCGTATGGGGGGTCAGCATTGAGCTCGTCGTCTTTTATGAAGTCCAGCCCCGCGACAGCGAGATCCCGCACGAGGGGCCGAAGAGCCGCTACGGAGAGGCCGATGCTGGGTTTGATGATGGTTCCGATTAGCGGGCGCCCTTCGACTTGCGCGAGCTTTCGCGTACCCTCGATTCCGAACGCCGGACCCGGGTAGCGATCGGCAAAGTCCCGAGGTAGCGCCAAGTCGAGTAGCCGTATACCGGACAGCTCTTGAAGTTCGTACAAGTTGCCGGCAACCGTCGCAAGCAAGTTCGGCAGCGATGGTCCGAAGTTATGGAGCGGAAAAGAGATAGTGACTTCGCCCCGCCGGTACGCCAAGGGAGAATCTTTCGCAGCCGGTCCTTTGGACCCGGGCAGACTGGGTGTCTCGACCGATCCGAGTGAGGTCACGCGCTCGACCTTCGCGCCGAATCGTTGCTTCAGCTCGCGGGTCTCTCCCGGCACCGAGACAAACGTGCCGCTCGACTGCTCGCCGGCAATGACCTCGGCCGCATGTTCCAAGGCGTGCGGAGTCTCCAGGAGGTAGGTTGCAATGACGCGTTCGCTACTCATGCATCGTGCGTCCGAGCGCGGGCGATTCGGGGCCGGGTGAGTTGGTAGAATGTTGCTGGGGCAGCGTAACATTTCCGCACAAGCGAGAAAAGGGGAGGGAGGATGCGGCTTCACAATCGAACGGCGATCATCACCGGAGGAGCGCAGGGGATCGGAAAGGCGATCGCTACCGCCTTCGTCAAGGAGGGGGCGCGGATCGTCATCGGCGACGTCAACGGCGAACGCGCTGCGCAAACCGCGGCCGAGCTTTCCGGCGGCGCGTCGCTGGCAAGAGCAATTGCGGTAGACGTCAGTGACGCGGGCGGCGGCCAGCGACTGGTCGAGTTTTGCCTGCGTGAGTTCGGCCGCCTGGACGTGCTGGTGAACAACGCCGGTGTGGGCTTAACCAAACGCACGCTGGACGTACAGCTGAGCGAGTGGGAGCGCGTCATCAAGATCAATCTCACCGGTGCCTTCTTGTGCGCGCAAGCCGCCGCCCGCCAAATGGTCGCGCAGAAGGCGGGGAAGATCATCAACATCTGCTCCCTCTCGGGGCAACGCGGCGGTATCGGACGTGCGGCCTACGGCGCCTCGAAAGCGGGCTTGGAACTACTCACCAAGGTGATGGCGGTCGAATTGGGCGAGGTCGGGATCAACGTGAACGCGATCGTTCCCGGCCCGATCGCAACCGATGTCGGGCGTGCGATGCACGACCCAGCAACCGTCGCCGCGTATAACTTTTTGGTGCCCCAGCGGCGCTATGGCGACGTGCAGGAGATCGCGAACGCCGCGGTGTTTCTCGCTTCGCCGGAGAGCGACTATGTCAACGGCCACTCGCTCAATGTGGACGGTGGCTTTCAGGCGGCCGGTTTAATGTATCCGCTGCCTGGCTTTGCACAATAGGAGTTTGCCTCGACCGCGGATCGGGGATTCGTGCCTATCAGTAGCGTGTACCGGCAGATTCGCCGCGTGCGACGGCCGCTGGCGCGAGCGAGTGCGCGGCTGTGTGTATACTCCGGACGGTGCCGATCCGGTGGGGCGGCACGACGATCAAGAAGAGTTTTTTTTCGGGGAGACAATGCTCATGGCTCTATCCAAGTACCTATCCAAACCGATTCCCGGGGTTGCTGTTTCCATCGCGCTCGTGGGGCTCGCCTGCTCCAGTATTGCCGAAGAACCCAAAGTAAGAGTGGACGATAGTTCGTTCAAATGCATAACGGAAATGACCAAGGTGCGCCACTTCTACGTGGACAATTTGCGCGGAAACCTGGACGCCACGATGGCCGTCGCCAACGCCGGGACGGGCGACTATCCGGAGGGTTCGGTCGTGCAA
>CAZILI010000097.1:0-10893 GCA_964539965.1 uncultured Burkholderiales bacterium
CGGTGTGCTACGTGATCAACACGCACGTGCATCCCGACCACGTGTTCGGCAACGCGGCGTTTCGCCCAGATGCCCCGGAGTTCGTCGGCCACGAGCGGTTGCCTGCGGCCATGGCGGCAAGAGCGCAGAATTTCGCCAAGTCGCTGGCGCGCGACCTCGGCGAGGCGGCGGCCGGCAGCGAGATGATCGCGCCGACTCGGCTCGTGAAGACCACGCTCGAGTTGGACCTTGGTGATCGCACGATCGAATTACGCGCTTGGCCACCCGGGCACACCGACGCCGACCTATCGATATGGGACGCGAAGACCGGCACCCTTTGGCTGTCGGATCTGCTGTTCGTGCAGCACACCCCTGCCATGGACGGCAGCATCAACGGCTGGCTCAAGGTGCTGGAAGACCTAAAGAAGCTGCCGGCGACCCGAGTTGTGCCCGGCCACGGCCCTGCGAGCGCGCCCTGGCCGGCCGCGGCGGCCGCCCAAGAGCGCTATTTGCGAACCATCCGCGACGGCGTGCGGCAAGCGATCAAGAACAAGCGCACAATACAAGAAGCGGTCGAAGAGATCGGCTGGGCAGAGAAGGATAACTGGCTTCAATTCGAGAATTTCCATCGGCGCAACGTAACGGCGTCCTACGCCGAGTTGGAATGGGAAGAGGAGTAATGCGGTGACAGGCAAGAGCATGCGCGGCGCCGCCCGATGGGGCGACACCTTGGCGGTGGTGTTCACTTTGGCGCTGGCCTCGCCCGGCACCTGGGCTGGCGAGCGCCAAGGCGATGCGGTCGACATGTGGCCGCGGTTGCGCGCGAGTCTGTTCGCCGGCAAGGAAATCATCGAAGATCAAGGCGAGGTCGTGTCGCTGAAAGCGCCGCCGCGGGCCGAAGATGCGGCGACGGTGCCGGTGCAAATCAAGACCCACATCGAGCAGAAGCCGAGCCGCTATATCCGCAAGCTGTATCTGCTGATCGACAAGAACCCCTCGCCCGTGGCCGCGATCTTTAGCTTCACGCCGGGCAGCGGCCGAGCCGACATCGACACCCGCGTGCGTGTGGAAGAGTACTCGCACATGCGCGCGGTGGCCGAGCTGAACGACGGCAAGCTCTATATGGCAACGCACTTTATCAAGGCCTCCGGCGGTTGCTCGGCTCCGGGCGGCACGCTGCCCGATCTATCGAACTTTCAACCGCGCGCGAAGTTCAGGGTCGACGAGGCCCTCGCGCCGGATCAGCCGGCGATCGCGCAGCTCATGATCCATCATCCCAACGCGTCGGGCCTCGCCAAAGACCAGGTCACGCACTTGTATCAACCCGCCTACTACGTGCGCTCGATCAGGGTGAGCTACGCAGGCCGCGAGCTGATGACCGCGGAGGTGGATTTTTCCATCAGCGAGAATCCGAATTTCCGCTTCTATTTCTTGCCTGGTGCGGGCGGCGAACTCAAAGCCGAGATCGTGGACACCAAGGATCTCAAGGTCGAGAGTGCGATCAAGATCAAGCCGGCGTCGTAAGACTGGCGTATACTGAATTGCAGTTAATGTTTGGAGCTAGAGCCATGTTCGACAACGGCAAAAAGACCCTGGTGCGATGGATACTGACGGCTGGGCTTGCGCTCGGCAGCGCCTGCGCCTTCGCGCAGGCGAGCGACCCCGATCAGAATCCGAACTGGCTGGCGGTGAAGAAGATGATGTTCGGCGACCGCGAAGTGCACGCCAACGCAGAGAAAGTGGTGAAGCTGTGGCTACCCAAGCGTGCCGAAGACGCCGCGACCGTTCCCGTGCTGATCCGCACCCACATCGATCAGACGCCGGAGAAATTCATCAAGAACATGTGGCTGGTGATCGACAACAATCCGTCGCCGGTCGGTGTCAAGTTCACCATGACCCCAGACAGCGGGCGCGCCGACATCGAGACGCGAGTGCGGGTCGAAAGCTATACCCCGGTGCGAGCGGTGGCCGAGATGAACGACGGCTCGCTCTGGATGTCGACCAGCATGATCATCGCGGCCGGTGGTTGCTCTTCGTCCGGGCCAAAGCTCGCCAGCGAACTCGCCAAAACCGGCAAGATGAAGTTCAAGCTGGACGACGTGATCGAGCCGAACAAGCCTGCGCTGGCGCAGCTCATGATCCATCATCCGAACGATTCGGGGCTCTCGCTCGACGGGCGCGACCCCTACTTCGTCAAGCAAGTAAAGGTGTTCTACGCGGACAAGTTGATCATACAAGCCGACGTGGACTTCACGATCAGCGAGAACCCGAACTTCCGCTTCTACTTCACGCCGACCGCCAAGGCCGAACTGCGCGCCGAGATCGTGGATTCGAAGGATTTGCGCTTCGAGCACAAGACCGCGGTTACGAGCCCGTTGCTCGACACGAGGATGGCTACGCAGCAGTAGTTCGGTGCGTGAGGCGCGTCGCGCGCCTGAGAAGCCTTCGCTCGGTGCGCAGGGCGCACCCTACCCGGGGTCGATCCGCAGCACCGCCAGTAGGGTGCGTCCCACCCACCGTCTCACCGCCGTTCGCTGCGCAAGGTGCACCCTACGCGGGGTCGATTCGCAGCAACGCCAGTAGGGTGCGTCCCACGCACCGTCTCACCGCCGTTCGCTGCGCAAGGTGCACCCTACCGGGTACTACCCTATAGACCTGATCTGGATGCGGTCTATAGCTAGATACCCCCGGGGACTTTCTCAGAATTTCTCGGTCCAAGGGCGCACTTCGATCTCCCAGGTCCAGGCGCTGCGATGCTGGCGGTGTAGCGCGAGGTAGCTCTGCGCGATCGCGTCGGGATCGAGCCAGCGATCGGTCGTCTTGTCTGCCTCGGACTCGGCGTAGGTGGAGGCAATGCCGCCGTCGATCACCACGTGCGCGACATGAATATTCTTGGGCGCCAGCTCGCGCGCCATGCTCTGCGCAAGTCCACGCAGGCCGAATTTCGCCATCGCGAAAGGCGCTGACTGCGCAAAGCCTTTCACGCTGGCGGTGGCACCGGTGAAGAGGATTGTCCCCGAGCCGCGCCGGAGCATGCGAGTGGCGGCCTGCTGTCCGACCAGGAATCCGGCGTAGCAGCCGTTTAGCCAGCCGCGCCGCACTTGCTCGGGATCGAGTTCCGCGATCGGACCGCGGCCCCGCATGCCGGCGTTGAAGACGACCACATCGGGCTCGCCGAGATCGCGAGCGAGCGCGTCGAACAGCCCCGCCACCGCTTGTGGCTCGACGGCGTCACAGGCGTAGGCGCGCGCCTGCGTTTCGCTCGCCAGGGGGGCGAGCTTCTCCACGTCGCGCGCGGCGAGCGCCACCGCCATCCCTTCGCGCGCGAATAGCCGCGCGAGCGAAGCGCTCAAACCCTTCCCCACTCCGACGATCAATGCGATTTCTCGTGCCATGCGTTTTCCTTTAGGTTACTGGGCTTGCAACAGTTCCGCCCATTGCTCGACGCGCACGCGGGCGCGGATCTTGAAGCGGTCCTCGCCCAGGGGCTCGATCACTGCGGCCTCGCCCTCACTCAGATGCGGCGGCCCGGCGAGGGAGCGGAACGGGTTGCCGTGCCCGACCAGCAAGGTGTTGCGCCCGGCGGCGGGCGCGGTGCCGAGTTGCTTGCGCAGCGGCGCATAGCGTGCGGGATCGTTCGACACGGGCCCGCCGATCAGGTCGCGCGATTTCTCGGTACGACCGAAGGCGAGCGTGGCGGTCTCACTAGTGCGGCAAAACGGACTCGACAGCACTTTGCCGATTGGGATGTCGAGCCGGCGCACCGCCGCGCCGATCGTGCGCCCCTCCTCGCGACCCTTGTCGGTGAGATTGCGCTGCTGCGCGCAATCTTCGAAGCTCGTCATGGCCTCGTCGCTTTGGCCAAAGTCAGTCGAAGTGTGTCGAAAATACAGGACGAAACCACCTTGCCGCAGCGCGGCGACGAGCGCCGCCCCGCCCAACGCGTCCACCGGCTCGGCGCTCGGTTCGTCCCCTAGCGCGTCGGCACACAACGTGAACGCCAGCGACAATATTGCCCACCATGCAATGCGCATCGGTACCTCCGAGGGCGATTATGCCACCGCTTGAAGCCCGATCATCGATCGCCCTCAGGCAGTCGAATACGCCGGGCGAGCCAGACGGCCGCTACGGTCAGCAGGCTTGCAAAGGCACCGACCGCGCCGTAATGGGTCAAGCTGCCGTCGCTTGCTCTGCCGATGACGAATCCGGCGCCGAGCGCTGCGGCGGCAGAGCAGAGACTTTGCACCGACGCGTTGAAGCTCATGAAGGCGCCGCGTTGCGCCGGCACGACGCTCGAGTTGATGAGCGCCATGGCGGGCACGAAGCGCCCCGACACGAGAACAAAGAACAAGGTCGTACACATCAGCACGACGGCGAGCGGCACTCGACCCAATTGCGTGATGATGAGCATCGGCACCACCGACAGGAGCGCCACGACCGTGAACACGCGCTTCTTGCCGAATCGGTCGGCCAGCTGGCCGATCAAGCGCGAGGTCACTAATGTCGCCAGCCCGCCGAGAAAGTAGATGCTCGGCAGGTCGCCCTCTTCGAGGCCGACGTTGGCGACCAGATAAGGACTAACGAAAGGTATCACCGTAAATCCTCCCAGCAGCAAGGCGCCGGTCAAGGCCAAGCCGCGACGGTGATTCGCGTGCAGAAACACTCCACGCAGCTTGCTCAGGATCTGCAGTCGCGTCTCGCCGGTCAGATGACCGGCCAAGTGAGGCATGATGCGCCATGCGAACAGCCAGATGAGCGCGCTCGCGAAGGTGACGGCGAAAAACGCCGCGCGCCAAGAAAATCGCCCCGCCAGCAGCAGACCCACCGGCACGCCGGCGATGGCGGCGACGGAGAACGCCATCATGACCGTGCCGGTTGCCCTGCCCCTCCGCTGCGGCGGCACGGCGTCTCCGATCACCGAGTGGACGACGGCGTTCAGTATGCCGCCGAACGCCCCCGCGGCGGCGCGTGCCGCAAGCAGGAGTGAATAAGACGGCGCCAGTGCGCACAACAGCGTCGCCAAAGTGAAACCACCGTAGACCGCGAGCAAAGCATATCGGCGATCGTAGTGGTCGAGCTTGAACGCCGCGAGAAAGCCCGCGACCGCCGCGGTCAAGGTGTAAGAAGACACGAGCCAACCGAACTCGTGCGGCGAAATGGCGAACAGGCGCATGAACTGCGGCCCGAGCGGCATCATGACCATGAAGTCCATGATGTGCGTGAACTGCACGCCGGCGAGCACGGCGAGGAGCTGCCATTCCTTGACCTCTGCCGGCGCGGGCGCGGCGGGTCGGGGATGGACGGAAGGGGTTTGTGACAAGCGGGGGGACGGGGCGGCGAAAGCGCCGCAGGACCCAGGAAGCGGGAGGATAGCACGCCCCCGCCGACGGCCCGCCTCATCCAATCGCAATCGCCCTGCGTATAAGGGCTGCAGGGGCCTCGCGCTCCGAAAATCCAGTCAACCCTACGGAGATAACCATGAACAGACGTGTACTGCTGACTTCTCTCGCCGCGGCCGCCCTGCTCGCCCTCGGCGCCTGTGCCCATCAAGCCCCCATGCAGGAAAAGAGCCTGTACGAGCGGCTCGGCGGCAAGGACGCCATCGTGGCGGTGGTGGATGATTTCGTCGGCAACGTCGCCGCCGACAAGCGCATCAACGGCTTCTTCGCCAACGCCAACGTGCCGCGGTTGAAGGCGATGCTGGTCGATCAGGTTTGCGAAGCCAGCGGCGGACCGTGCAAATACAAAGGCTTAGATATGAAAACGGCGCACGCGGGCCGTGGCATCGGGGATGCCGATTTCACTGCCTTAGTGGAAGATCTGCAAAAGACGCTTAACAAGTTCAAGGTGCCGGCCAAAGAGCAGGGAGAACTGCTCGGCGCGCTCGCCCCGATGAAGAAGGACATCGTCACCAAGTAACCGCCTCACGGGCGGCGCTGTCATCTCTACTGCGCCGCCCCGCTTGCCAGTGCCCGCGCGCGGCTGGCTGCCGCCTGCTGTTGGGATTGACCCGTGTCGGCGGTGAGCCATCCGTGCAAGTTTTCCAGCGCGATATCGGCGAGCGCGGCAATCCAATCGTCGCGATCGTTCAGGCAAGGAATCAACTCGTATTCCTTTCCTCCGGCGCTCAGGAAGGTTTTCTTTCCCTCGATGCCGATCTCCTCCAAGGTCTCCAGGCAATCGGCCACGAAACCGGGACACACGACGTGGACCCGCTGCACGCCCTGCTTGGGCAGGCTCGCCAAAGTGGCAGCGGTGTAAGGTTGCAACCACTCGGTGCGGCCGAAACGCGACTGAAAGGTCAAGAGATAATCGGACGGCTTGAGCTCCAATGCCTCGGCGAGCAGCCGCGCGGTCTTCTGGCATTCGCAATGATAGGGGTCACCCCGCTCCAGCGAAAATTTCGGCACGCCGTGAAAGCTCATGACGAGCTTGTCGGGGCGGCCGTGCTTCATCCAGAAACTGCGCACGTTGCCAGCGAGCGCTCCCACGTAGCCGGGATGGTCGTGGTAGTGCTTGACCGTGCGCAGAGCAGGCTGGTTGCGCCAGCCGGCGAGAACTCGCACCGCGGCGTCGAATCCCGTGGCGGTGGTGCTCGCCGCGTATTGCGGATACAGCGGCAGCAACAGGATGCGATCGCAATGTGCCGCGCGCAGCTTTTCCAGCCCCGCGGCGATCGACGGCTCCCCGTAGCGCATACCGTATTCGACCGAGATGGGCACGCGCACACGCTCGCCCAGGTGTCCCATCAGCAGCTTGGCTTGGCGCGCGGTGTACACCCTGAGCGGCGAGCCCTGCGGAGTCCAAATCGCCGCGTACTTCTGCGCCGAGCGCTTGGGGCGGGTGCGCAAGATGATGCCGTGCAAGATCGGGAGCCACAGCGGTCGGGGAATCTCGACCACGCGCGGATCGGACAAGAACTCGCGCAGGTAGCGGCGCAAGGCGGCAGCGGTCGGTTCATCGGGCGTGCCGAGATTCACCAGCAACACGCCGGGCCTGGCGAGGGTGCCGTGCTGGTAGCGCGGCTCAGGGGAAAAGTGGGCCATCGCGGGATGGGCTCGGATCGGGAATGCCCCTCAGGGGGAGTCCCAATCCCGGTTTCAGTGCTGCGACAACGCGCTCGACAACAGCTTTGCGGTCACGTCCACGATCGGAATGACTCGCTCGTAGGCCATGCGCGTGGGTCCGATTACCCCAACCGTGCCTACCACCTGACCGTCGATTTCGTACGGCGCGGTGACCACGCTGCACTCGTCTAAGGGCACGACTCCGGATTCGCCGCCGATGAAGATCTTCACCCCGGGCGCGCGCATGCTCTCGTCCAACAACTGCATGAGCTGGGTCTTCTGCTCGAACAGCGCGAACAGTTTACGCAGACTCGTCATGTTGGAGGACAGGTCGTGCACGTTGAGCATGTTGTGCTCGCCCGACAGCACGTACTCTTCGCGCGCCTCGCCGAGTCCGGTGCCGCCGGCCGCGAGCATGGCGCTCATGAGCTGCGACATGTCGCGATGCAGCTCCTCCAGCTCGTCCTTTACGCGCGAGCGCATCTCGTCGAAGGTATAGCCGAGATAGTTCTGGTTGATGTAGTTGGCGGCCTGGGTCAATTCCGAAGGCGAGTACGCGCGCTCAGTCTTGATGATGCGGTTTTGCACGTCGCCGTCGTTGGAAACCAAGATCAACAGCACGCGCTTGTCCGACAGGGTAAGAAATTCGACATGGCGCAGCGCGTTGGCGCGGCGCTTGGGCGTCATCACCACGCCAGCGAAGCGAGTCAAATCCGACAACAGCTGCGAAGCAGCGGTCACCAAGCGCTGCGGATCGGCCGGGGCAAGCTGATCCTCCAACTGATGGATCTGCACCTCCTCCAGCGGCTTGATGGTGAGCAAGGTGTCGACGAAGATGCGATAGCCGCGCGGGGTCGGCACGCGCCCGGCCGAGGTGTGCGGACTGGCGATAAAGCCCATCTCCTCGAGGTCGGCCATGATGTTGCGGATGGAGGCCGGCGAGAGCTCCAAGCCGGAGATCTTGGCGAGCGAGCGCGAGCCGATCGGTTGGCCGTCGGCTATGTAGCGCTCGACCAAGTGCTTAAGCAGTATCTGGGCGCGCTCGCTTAACATGCTCATCGTGGTTGGTGTAACTGCAACTCGTTGCGATTTTTGCACAAAATCCACTGTCGCGCATTGACTTACAGACCCGAGCGAAGGCGAATCGTTCCGCGCCGCGCGCCGGGTTTTATGGTTAAATGACCCGCATGGGGAGCGAATTCAAGACCGTAGGGATAATCGGCAAGTACGATAGCCCGAACCTCGGCAAGCCACTTACACAGCTGATTCAGTTCCTGCGCGGGCGCGGGCACGAAGTGGTGGTCGACTCGCGCTCGGCCGCCCAAATCGCCCCGCTCGGTCTGCGCATGGCGAGCTTGGCGGAGATCGGCAAGCACGTCGATCTGGTGCTCATCATGGGGGGCGACGGCACGTTGCTGTCGGTCGCCCGCACCTTGGTCACCTTTCGCGTGCCGCTGATCGGCATCAACCTCGGCCGCTTGGGCTTTCTCACCGACTTGCCCGCCGAGCGTGCCGAAGAGATGCTGGCCCCGATGCTCGACGGCGCCTATGTGGCAGAAGATCGGTTGTTGCTGAACGCCACCGTCATGCGCGCAGGCAAGGCCGAGTTCAACACCGTCGCGCTCAACGACGTGGTGGTGGCGCGCGGCGCCATGGGCAGCATGATCGAGTTCGAAGTATCCATCGACGGCCAGTACGCCTACAACTTGCGCTCGGACGGTTTGATCATCGCGACACCCACCGGATCGACCGCCTATTCGCTGTCCAGCGGCGGGCCGATTCTGCATCCCTCGCTCGCCGCGCTCGGGCTGGTGCCGATTTCGCCGCATACCCTGTCGAACCGACCGATCGTGGTGAGCAGCCAAGCGCTAGTCGAAGTCGTGTTGATCCGCGGCCCGAACGCGCGCGTCAACTTCGACGTGCAGGAGTATTTCTTGCTCGAGGCGCAAGACAAGGTCGTCATGCGCGCACACGCCGAGCCGATACGCCTGCTACATCCGCGCGGCTACGACTACTACGCGATGCTGCGCGAAAAGTTGCACTGGAGCGCCAAGCTGTAAGCCGCCATGCTGCTCTCCCTCGCCGTGCGCGACTTCGTTATCGTCGAGGAGTTGCAGTTGCGCTTCGCCGCCGGCTTCACCGTGCTCACCGGCGAGACCGGCGCCGGCAAATCGCTGCTCGTCGACGCGCTCAATCTCGTGTTGGGCGAGCGCGCTGAAGGCAATCTCATCCGCAGCGGGAAGGAACGCGCCGACATCGCGGCCGAGTTCGATATCGCCGGCCAGCCCGGCGTTGCGGCCTGGCTTGCGCAAGCGGGCCTGGAGGGAGACCCGGGTGTTTGCCTGTTGCGCCGCACGCTCGAGCGCGAGGGCCGCTCGCGCGCCTTCGTCAACGGCCACGCGGTGACGTTGCAGCAACTGCGCGAGCTGGGCGATGCGCTGGTCGACATCTACGGCCAGTTCGCGCATCAGTCTTTGCTGAAGGCCGACGTGCAGCGCGGCCTGCTCGACGATTTCGGCGAATTGGGCGATGTGGCGCAGCAAGTCGGCGACGCCTATAGGCGTTGGCAAGACACGAGCCGGCGGCGCCAGGAGCGCCTCGACAGCGCGGCGCAGATCGAGCGCGAGCGCGGCGAATTGGACGCGCAGCTCGCTGAATTGGAAGCCTTGCGCCTCGCGCCGGACACTTGGGAGCAGCTGGTCACCGAGCAAGCGCGGCTGAGTCACGCCGCGGCCCTGATCGAGGGAACGCAGGCGATGCTCCAGGGGCTACGCGAGGGAGAAGGCGCCCTGGCGACGCAATTGCACGCGCTCATCGCCCGGGCGCATGCGCTCGCCGAGTTCGATACCGCGATGAAAGAGATTGCCGGCAGTCTCGAAGCGGCTCGCATTCAAGTCGATGAAGCGGCGTTGTCGTTGCGGCGATATATGCAGCGCCTGGATCTCGATCCGCAGCGGTTAAACGAAGTCGAGCACCGCATGCAGGCGATCCACGCGCTGGCGCGAAAGTACAAAGTCCGGCCGGACGCGCTGGCGGCGCACCACGAGGCGCTGACTGCTCGTCGCCGCGCACTGGCCGACGACGACGACCTCGCCGAGCTCGCCAGGCAAGAGGCCGCGCACCAAGCGGCCTACACGAGCCTGGCGCAGCGCTTGAGTGCGGGGCGGACGCGTGCCGCCGGAACGCTCACCGCGCAGGTGACTAAAGCGCTGCGCTCGCTTGCTATGGCGGATGCGCGCGTAGAGGTCCGCCTTGCGCCCTCGCCCGCCGCGACAGCGCACGGCGCGGAGTCGATCGAGTTCTTGGTCTCACCGCATCGCGCGATCGAGCCGGGCCCGCTCAACAAGATTGCCTCGGGTGGTGAACTGTCGCGCATCGGGCTTGCCATTCAAGTGGTGGCGAGCAAGGTCGCGCGCGTTCCCACGCTTATCTTCGACGAGGTAGATGCCGGCATCGGCGGCGGTGTCGCCGAGATCGTCGGCAAGCTGATGCGTGAGTTGGGTGGGCGCCATCAGGTCATGTGCGTAACCCACCTGCCGCAAGTCGCCGCTCACGCGCATCATCATTTGCGCGTCGCCAAAGACAGCGACAAGAAGGGCATCGCCACGCGCATCGACACGCTCGACAAGAGCGGACGCATCGACGAGCTGGCGCGCATGCTGGGCGGGGTCACCGTGACGGCCGCGACGCGCAAGCACGCAAGCGAAATGCTCGGCGGCAACGCATAGCGAGCCGCCTTCGAGCGAAGTTTGTCGCTCGCGCGATCGCGCGCTGCGGCTTCCCATTCCCGCAACACGTTCGACGCAAATCGCGCGTTTGCATAGACGAGTCTTGCCTCGCGCGCAAC
>CAZILI010000098.1:0-10887 GCA_964539965.1 uncultured Burkholderiales bacterium
TAAGAGTTACTCAAGGTGATGTCGTAAAAATGACACTTACAATTCCAGCAGGTGAGGAACAGATAGAACACCGGCACCACACCGCCGCCCAGGATGATGGGCGGTCGTTGGAATGCCGCCGGGACGCCCATCGACATGAACTCGGCGCCCCATACGATCTTGACCACGTCGTCCAGGATCAGGATGAAGCTGTAGCAGACCAGCAGCTGCATGAGCACGTCCTCGCCGTACACGCGGCTCATGAAAGCTCGCTCGAACACAAGCGCGAATAGCGCGACACCGAGGCCGGCGGCGATCACCGCCAAGGCATAGCTGGCGGTGGCCTGGTACACGGTGAGAGCAAAATAAGCGCCCAGCATGTACAGCGAGCCGTGCATGAAATTCACGACCTTGAGCACGCCGAAGATGAGCGACAAGCCGGCGGCGACCAAGAACAGCAGCATGCCGATGATGAGGCCGCCCGTCGTTTGCGTGACGATGCACGAAGCCGACGACAGGCAGGTGAGGAGCGCGTCTAGATCCAAGTTCGATTCAGCGGCGAATTGTGGCTATCGGGTGGAAGGATTCGCCCCCACTCCGGCAGACGATGCCTCGCTCTTATGCGTAGCCCTGTTTCTTCTTCCACTCCGCTTCAAGCTCTAGAATGGCCTTCCAGTCCCCCGGCACGACGTTGGGTACGTACGGTTCCTTCGCGATGGTCGTGCCCCAGCCGAGTGCATAGCCGATCATGGTCTGATCCTGCGCCCGCATGGTGACGCTGCCGTCGGCGCCGAACGGCGTCTTCAGGGTCATGCCGCGCAGCGCGTCGGCAAGCTTGGCGCTGTCGGTCGACTTGGTCTTGTTGATGGCCTCGATCAAGAACTGCACCGCCAGCGTGTTCTCCCACGACCAGTTGGTCGGATAGTCTTTGTACTTCGCCTTGTAAGCATCGGCCCAAGCGGCGTTGTCGGCGTTGGCCGGGAAGGTCTTGACGTAGCGGCTGGCCGAATGGATGCCCTCGGGCAGATTCTTGACTGCGGTCAACGTGGTGTAGTCGGCCATGTTGATGGCGAACAAGGTGGTCTGTTTGAACAGGCCGTAGATGCTCGATTGATCGACGAACGACACCAAATCGCCGGCCCACAAGGCGGAATACAGGGCTTGCGGCTTGGCTTGCAGGATCTTGGTGATGTTCTCGGTGTAGTCGGGCTGAAACAGTTTCGGCCAGGCTTCGCCGATCACTTGCACTTGCGGATAGAAGCGCTTGAGATACTCCATAAAGAGCGACGTGTTGTCGCGTCCGTAGGCGTAGTCGGGCGAGCAGCTCATCCAGTCCTTCAGGCCCTTGGCTTTGGCCACATTGGCCGCGTAGGCTCCGCTCACGATGGCGTCGTGAATGCCCTGGCGCGCGGTACGGAAGGCCGTCGGCACGTGGATCTTCGGATCGGCCGACAGCGACGACGTCTCCGAGTTGGTGTGTATGCACAGCACCTTGAGCTCTCGTATGACCTCTTGCACGGCAAAGGCGCCCGAAGAGGACTCCGCGTCGATGATGATCTCGCAGCCGTCGCTGTTGATGAGCTGGCGTGTGTTGTTGGCCGCTTCCTCAGGCTTTCCCTTGGAATCGCGTGTGATGACCTCGATCTTGCGTCCGCCGAGTCCGCCCGCGGCATTGAATTTTTCGATCGCCATGAGCACGGCGTTGTGTGAGCTGATGCCCAACTGGGCGACCCGGCCGGACAAAATGGTGGGCATGCCGATCTTGATCGGCTTGTCCTGCGCGCGCGACACGAACGGGAAACCCAGTCCACTGGCCGCCGCCAGGCTTCCCGCCGCCTTGAGGAAGCGGCGACGCGTTCTTGTTGCTGCTGTCTTGCGAGTCATAGTGGAGAGTCCTTCTTCTCGGATGAAAGGCAGGTGTTAGCTTGCTCGGCTGGCGCGGTCTATGACCTTCGCGATCGCAGACGAATCGAGTTCGCCGTCGCCGCTGCCCATGAGCGCGTTCAAGTGCTGCGCGACGATTGCCGTGGCGGGCAGCCCCAGCCCCAACTCGTGCGCCGTTTGCATGACGATCTTCAGGTCCTTTTGATGCAGCTTGGTCTTGAAGCCGGGCTTGTAGTCGTTGTCGAGGATGCGCTTGGCGTGCACTTCCATCACCCGGCTGCCGGCAAATCCTCCCATCAATGCCTCGCGCACCTTGGCCGCATCTACGCCCATGCGGCGCGCCAGAATGAGCGCTTCGCTGACCGCCTCGATGGTGACCCCGACTACGATTTGGTTGCACGCCTTGGCGACTTGACCGGCGCCGTTGTCGCCAACCAAGGTGATTGTCTTGCCCATGCATTCGAACAGCGGCTTGACCTTGTCGAACACCGTCTGCTTGCCGCCGACCATGATGGTCAAAGTTCCGTTGACGGCGCCCACTTCTCCGCCCGACACCGGCGCGTCGAGCATCTCGACGCCCTTAGCCGCGAGCTTGGCGGCGATCGCTTTGGTGACTACCGGCGAGATCGTGCTCATGTCGACCACCACCGATCCGGGCTTGGCGCCCTGGATGCAGCCCTGCCCGCCGAGAACGACCTCTTCGACGTCGGCCGTATCCGACACCATCGTGATGGTGACGTCGCTCAGGGCGGCGACTTCTTTGGGTGAGCTGCATGCCGTCGCGCCCGCGTCGCTCAACGGTTTCATCGACTCGGCACGGCGCGCCCACACCGACAGCGCGTACCCACCTTTGATGAGATTTAGGGCTTGCGGGCGTCCCATAATGCCGAGACCCACGAATCCGACTTTGAGTGCCATTTGCGTCTCCTTTCTCGATGCGCTAGCGCTTGACCTCGGGATTGACCAAATTGGCCGGTGTTGCGCCGGTCAGCGCGGCGACCAGATTCTGCGCCGCCAGCTGCGCCATCGCGCGACGGGTCGCTTCAGTGGCACTGCCCACGTGCGGCAGCAACACGACGTTGTTGCGTTCCAGCAGTTCCTTGTGGAAATGCGGTTCGTTCTCGAACACGTCCAGGCCGGCGGCAAACAGCCGATTGTGCCTCAACGCGTCGATGAGCGCGACTTCGTCCACGATGCCGCCGCGCGCCGCGTTGATGAGTACGGCGGTCGGTTTCATCATCGCCAATTGCCGCGCGCCGATCATGTGATGATTCTCCGCCGTATACGGCATGTGCAAAGTTACGATGTCTGCGCTGCGCAGCAGCTCTTCCATGCCGACGAAACTCGCGTTGCACTCGCGCTCGACCTCGGGCTTGACCGGCGCGGTATCGGTGTATAGCACCTTCATGTCGAAGCCGCGGGCGCGCTTGGCGACCGCTTGACCGATCCGTCCCAAGCCGACCACGCCCAACGTGGCGTGGTGCACGTCACGCCCCAGCATGCGGGTGAAGTGAAACGCATCCCACTTGCCCGCCCGCAGCCACGCCTCGAGCTCTGTTACCCGTCTTGAGGCCGCCAGGATGAGCGCCCAAGTGGTGTCGGCGGTGGTGTCGGTCAGCACGCCGGGCGTATTGGTCACCATGATGCCTCGCGCCGTGGCGGCCGCGAGGTCGACATGGTTGTATCCCACCGACGCATTGGCGATGACTTTGAGTTTCGTGGCGGCGGCGATGATGCGGGCGTCGATTTGATCGACGCCCGCCACCAGCACACCATCCTTGTCGGCCAGGTGCGCCGCCATCGCGGTGGCCGAAAAGATCGGGCCCGCTTGATTGTCGGTTACCTGCAGTTGCTGCTGCTCGAGGTACGCGATCGTCTCGGGGAATATCTCGCGCGTGATGAGGATGCTGGGCTTCATGCCGTGCGATCCTAGTTGGTGTGATATTGCTGGGCCGGTAGCCACAAGCCGATCTCCGGCCAAATGTACAGCAGCACCATGGCGAGTATCTGGATCAGCATGAAGGGCATCATGCCGGCGAAGATTTGGTTCAGGCTCACGTGCGGTGGCGCCACGCCCTTCAAGTAGAAGGCCGCCATGGCCACCGGCGGGGAGAGAAACGCGGTTTGTAGATTGAGCGCCACCAACAGCCCGAAGAACAATGGATCAATATTGAAATGCTGGATGAGCGGCAGGAAGATCGGCATGAAGATGACGATAATTTCCGTCCACTCGAGCGGCCAGCCGAGCAAGAAGATGATGACTTGGGCGAGGATGGTGAACTGCGTGGCCGTGAGATCCATGGATTTCACCCAAGTCTCGATGATCTCCTGCCCGCCCAACAGCGCGAACGCCGCCGAGAACACCCCCGAGCCGACCAGAAGCCAGCACACCATGGCGGCGGCGCGCGCCGTCAGGAATACCGCCTCTTTGAATTTGGTCCAGGTCAGGGTTCGATAGGCGAGCGCCAGCAAGATGCCGCCGGCGGCGCCGAGCGCAGCCGCCTCGGACGGCGTGGCGAGCCCGGCGATGATGCTGCCGAGCACGACGCCGATCAGGACCGCGAGCGGGAAGAATCCTTTCAGCAAGGCGACGAAGATCTGCGACCACGGGACGTCGTACATCTCTTTCGACATCTTGGGCGCGAGGCTGGGGTTGATCATGGCGCGCGCCATGACGTAGCCGATGTATAGCACCGTGAGCAGCAGACCCGGGAAGAAGGCGCCGGCATACAGCTTGACCACCGAAACGCCCGCGGTGGCGCCGTATAAGATCAGCATGACCGAGGGCGGAATCAGAATCCCCAAACAACCCCCCGCAGTGATGGCGCCGGCGGACAGCTTGGTGTCGTAACCGGCGCGCAACATGGCCGGCAGCGCCAGCAGGCCCATCAGGGTAACGGTCGCGCCGATGATACCGGTCGCGGTGGCGAACACGGCGCAAGTGACGATAGTGGCGACTGCCAGGGCGGCGGGCGTGCCCTTCATCGCCAGCTGTACGCTGTGGAACAGCTTGTCGATGATGCTGGCGCGCTCGATGATGTAGCCCATGAAGATGAACAACGGCACCGAGATCAGCACGTCGTTCGTCATCACGCCGTAGGTGCGCTGAACGGCAAGGGTAAAGATCTGGTTCTGGCTCCAGGGTTCGCCTGGGTTTTCCAGTTGATAGGCGATGAAGCCGAAGATCATCCCCAAGCCCATCAGCGTGAACGCGGTCGGAAAGCCGAGCATGATCGCGACCACGATCAGGGCCAGCATGAGCAGACCGTAGTGTCCTGCCGTGATTTGCTCGGCAGACAGAAATACGCCGAAGACGATGAGGATCACCACCCCGAGGGAGATGAGGCCGACCGACATTTGCTTGTTCATGCCTTCGCTCCCTGCGGCGCGCCACTATCTTCTATATGCAGCTCCTTCTTGAGCTCTTCGACGTCGACTTCTTCTACGTCGTGCGCGCGCAAAGGCCACTCACCGGTCTTGAGGCACTGTATGCAGCGCACGATTTCGGCGATGCCCTGCAGCAGCACGAGGGTGCCGGCGATCGGGATGATGGTCTTAAAATGGTAGAGCGGGATCTCCGGCGCGTTGTTGGACATCTCCTTCAGATCCCAGGCCATCTGGGCGAAGGCGATGCCGGCGTAGGCGAGCGCCGTCACGCCGGGGATGAAGAACGCGACGTACAGGACCAAGTCCAAGCCCGCCTGCAGGCGCGGCGGGAAAAAGCCGTACAGCACGTCGCCGCGCACATGGCCGTTGCGCGACAGGGTATATGCGCCGGCCATCATGAACAGCAGGCCGTACAGCATGTAGCTTACGTCATAGCCCCAGTTGGTCGGGTGTCCCATCTTGCGCGCGAACACGTCGTAGGTCACCGCCACGGTCAGAACGACGATGGCCCATCCGAAAAGCTTGCCGACCCAGGTGCTGATGTTGTCGATGATGAAGAGGTAGCGCTGCATGATAGGCGGTTGCCGGGATTGTCGGTCTCAAAACAAGACCGGCACCTTGACGGTGCCGGATGAGGAATAGAAAGGCCGCGGGGGTGTGCTAAGCCTTCTTGTTGTTACCGAAGAAGTGGTTGTAGGCCATCTCCTGTGACGGCTCGATGGCGTAGCGCCACGGGCCGACTTGCTGCACCCATTTCTTCTGCGACTCGAATACCTTGACGAAGAAAGGATTCTTCTCGGACTGGGCTTTGATCACCGCATCCCAGGCCTTCAGCTGGGCCTCCAGGATGTCCTTGGGGGTGCGCACGAACTTGATTCCCTGCGCCGTGAGTTCGGTCATATCCTTGGAGTTGTCGCGCATGGCCTTGAACGCCATCTCGGCGGACAATGCCGAGGCGGCATTGACGATCACTGCCTGCCACTCCTTAGGCAAGGCGTCATACTTTTTCTTGCTGATGAGGATCTCTTGCACTTCCATCGGTTGATGAAAACTCTGCAGGTAGCAGATCTTGGTCACGTCCGGGAAGCCTAAGGTGCGGTCCGAGGTGGGGTTGTTGAACTCGGCTCCGTCGATCAACCCGCGGTCGAGCGCCGGCACGATTTCGGCGGCCGGCAACATGACGACCGAGGCGCCCATCTCTTGCATGAGGTCGCGCGCCAAGCCGATGGTGCGGTACTTGAGCCCCTTGAAATCGGCGGCCGACTTGATCTCTTTCTTAAACCAGCCCAAGGGCTGATTCCACATCGGCACGTGCAGAATCCCCTTGACGTTGTACTTCATGACGCCGTTGACCAGCTCGTCATACAGCTGCTGCCCGCCGCCGAACTGCACCCAGCCCAGCAACATCTGCGCGTCCATGCCGATCGCCGGTCCGGTGCCGAACAGAGAGTAGGCCGAGTTCTTCCCGTACCAATAGCCGCACGCGGCATGACAGGCGTCTAAGGTGCCGGAGTGCACGGCATCGAGCATATCGAACGGTTTCACTACCGAGCCCGCCGGCAGGACTTCGATCGTGAGCTTGCCGCCGGTCATTTCCTTCACCTTGTCCGCGAACGCGGTGGTGTAGGCGTAGAACGCGTCTTTGGTCGGCCAGCCGGCTTGCATCTTGAGCTTGACGGGGGATTGCGCTCGACTCACCATCGGGAAGGCGAGCGTGGCCGCGCCCGCCGCGCCGGCGCCGGACAAGAATCTGCGTCTACCGCGTTGAGTCTGGACGTTAGCGGGCGTCTCGCCCTGCTGTGCGCGAATCTTCTTCATCAGGAACCTCGCTCCTAGCGCTGCAGGTTGTGGTGTATCGGCCGCTCGCGGCGGCGCACTACACTCGATTTGCTCCCTAGATCGGGTGGCGTTTTTTTAGCCGGCTAAGAGTACACGGCGAGGGGTTGGAGCGCAAGTTTACGGCACAGCGCAGAGGCGAGCGAATCGTGCTCCTGCGCTCGCGCGCACCGAGGCGACCCGCGCGCTATTCGAGCAGGGTTTCGGCGCGTGCCAGTGCGGCAAAGTGGGCGCGGTTCACCGCATCGGCGGACAGCTTCACTTGCGCCGCAATAGCCGGCAGCCGATTGTCCGGATCGAGTTCGCTCGCTTGCAGCAGGTCCAGCACGAGCGCATCGATGCCGTCGTGCGCGGACAAGGCGCTGCGCACGTTGGGCGGCAGAGTCATCTGCGCCAAGAGGTCTTGCCGAGGCGTATCGAACATGACGTCCAGCAAGGAGAACATGCCGATCATGAACAGCTCCTCCGGCCAGCCGATCGCCGCGGAATCGAGAGCGAGCGCCTCACCAAATGCGCCCCTGGTCACCGCGGTCAACGTCAGCGCGGGCGGCGAAGCATTGCCGTGCGCCGTGGCGAGCAACAAGGTGAGCCAGTAGTACAACTTCTTGTAGCCCAACAAACTGACCGCGTGGCGTACGGACTGCACCTCGTGCCCCACCGCCATAGCGGCCGAATTGATGTAGCGCAGAAGCTTGAAGGACAAGGTCACGTCGCGCTTGAGCGCCATCTCGATCTTGGCAATGTCGGCGTCGTCCCAGGCCAAGCGCATCGCCTCGAGCACGGCGAGGCTGGCCGGGTTAAGCGTGTGTTTGGCGAGCTTTACCGGTTGTGTGAAGTAATAGCCTTGGAACAAGTTCACTCCGGCGCGCGTCGCGCTCAGAACTTCGTTCTTGGTGTGCACGCCGCTGGCGATGGCGCGCGCCAAGTGCCCGGCGAGCGAGTCCACGACACGTTTGGCGTCGCGCGCGCCGCGCTGAGCGACATCTAGCTTGACGTAGCTCGCGAACGGCAGCAGGGCCGCGCGATCTTCGCCCGCACCGAACTCATCCAGGCAAAGGCGAAATCCGCGCCGATGCAGCTGCGTCAAGCGCTGCAGGGTGGCGCTGTCGGCTACCACTTGGTGCGGCAATTCCAGAACGATGCGCGCCGGCGGCAATTCCGTCAGCGATTCACTGTACAGCACGGTCGGCGGCGCCTTGATGAAGGCGAGATGCTGCTTGAGGGGCCAAGGCTGCGAGTGCGCGACCAATAGCGCGAGCATTTGCTCGGGACCGGCGGCGCCGGGGACGGCGAGCTGGTAGCCGAGCAACTGATTCTGCTTGTCGAGGACTGGCTCGCGCCGGAAAAACGGTTCGACCAACTGCTCGTTTGCCATCGCACGCAAGTGTACGGTCGGCGAGGCACGCCTTCAAGGACTACATGAGCGCTTGGTTCGCGCCCGGACTGAGCCGGGCGCGGTTCTTGCGGGACTACTACTTCGGGTTGTCCGGCGAGCCTTCGGGTGCAGGGTTCACTTTGACTTCATCCTTGCGCGCTTCCATCATGAGCTGCGCGCGCTCTTTCAGCAGCGGATCGACCTTCCAATTGGGCACCAGGTAGGTCCACTTCGCTAAAGCTTGCTCGCGCTTGACTCGCTCTTCGAGCTTCTTCACCTGCTCGGCAAACGCCTTGTCGAGCTTCTCTTTGTCCTCGGGCTTCTCGTTTGCTCCCGGGGTGCGCTGTTTGTTGGGCTCACCGGCCACTGCCACCGTGACGTGACGGGTGTTGTCGGGGCCTTCCTTGCCTATCTTCATGCTGTAGGTCAAGTTATCGAAGGTTTCCGCCGTGACCACGACGGGCCGATCCATGCCGGTCTTGGTGGGGTCGGCATCGACCACGACATCGGTGAAGGTCGCGGCCCCGATCGAGTTGGCGATCGAGACGCCGTTTACCTTATCGAACGCCTCGCCCGCCTTGGGATCCGCCAGTTGCCAGTCGGCGCCCTCCTTCTCGCGGCTGACCTTCCACTTGAGCTTGCCGTCAGCGTCGGACACCGAAACCGCCTTCGGCTTGTCGACTTGGACGAACTCCTTCGATATCCACATGTCGGCTTTCGGCTCCACGTCCAGCAGCGGGTCGCTCACCACGGCCACGTTGCCGGCGTCGCTGCCCACCAGCACGTAGCGGCCGGCGGGAAAGCCCTGCTCGTTCGCGCCGCCCTTGCGCAAGTACTTCTTGCCCAAGGTGAGTGAGGTGAGCGTCTTGCCGGATTGATCCTTGAACTCGACCGAAGTGCCCGAGGCTTCGCCCTTGCCGGGCTCGGCCAGCTCCAAGGCGGCGCGCTGCGCGGGCGTGATCGACTCCGACTGCGTGATCTTCATCTCCTGCAGCTTCAGCAACACATCGCCGATGTGGCTAAAGCTCGCCGGATAGCCGCCGCGCTCCTTGACTTGCCATTGGTTGTTCTGCCGCTGCAAGTTGAGTTCGCCCTTCGCGTTCTTCATAACGATAGCGGCGACGTCATTCACCGGAAAATCCTTCAGCAGGTTCTGGCCCACTCGCGAGGTTTCCGCGCCGCTCCAAGAGGCCTCGTCGCGCTTGGACAACAACCATCCCGCGCCGCCCAGCACCGCCAGCGCGAGCACCAACCACAGGAACTGTTTTCGGTTCATCTTGCGGCAACCCTTTTTCTCTTGAGCATGGCCAGCACGATGCCGACGACGGCCACCAGCAACGGCATCGCGCCTACGTTGATCGCCTTGGTCCAGGTTTCCAGCTTGTCGGTATCGGCGCGCAGTTCCTTGCGCTGCTCCTTGAGCTCTCTGCGCACCTCTACTTGCTTCTTGCGGAAATTCTCCAGCTCGGCACGCTGCTCGGGCGACAGGATGAATTGCTGCTGGCCCTCCGCCTTGGTTTTTTGCAGCTCTGCGATGCGCCGCTGGGTGGTCGCGAGCGATTCCTCCAGCTCTTTGATCTTGCCGGTATAGCGGTCTGCCGCCGCGGCTTGCATTTCCTGGATGACCGTGAGCGGACGGAACTGCGAGGCGCGGCTGCGCAAGGTGATCAGGTTCTCGTCGCCCGAGTAAACTTCGACCAGGCTTTGCACGAAGTTGATGTTTCCGCTGATCGGCAGCAGCAGGCGCTGCCCGGACACATCGTCGATGACGCGAAAGCTCGCTTGGTCGGACACCAGATCGGCGTCTGCCACCAGTACCACGATGTTGTCCTTGGCCGACTCCTTGAGCGGTGTCTCGGGCTTGGCGTCCGGCTTTTTCTCCTCGGGTGGTTTCTGCTCGGCGTTGTCTTCTTTCTTCGCCTCGACTTTCGGCTTGCCGTCTGGGAACGCGGTCTTGAACTTGCCGCTCAGGCGAATCGCAATCGGGTACTCCACGCCGGTCGGCTTGATGCCGGTATTGTTGACGTCCACCTGCTGGGTCGACAGAAACGCGTCCAACAGCGTCGCGCCCTTGGAGGACTTGACGAGCACGGTCGAAGTTAGTCCCTGGGCCGGCTTGACGTTGAAGGCGCCGGCAAACGGCAACAGCAGGTTACCGACTTGGCTGGTGACGATGTCCTTTTGATCGAGCCCTTCGTTAGCGACGCTCAGCAGCGCCGGCATCAAGCGCTGGCTGCCGCGACGCATGAACTGCAGGTCCGCCACCACCCGGGCCGGCTCCAGGGTGACGCCCCATGCCCTGAACAGGGTGGGCAGATTCGATGTGCCGCCACCGCCCATCGGCATCTGCGGATTGGCCGGATTGCGCACTTGGTCGAAGTAGGCGTACGGGTCGACGAAGGCGACGAGCTTGCCGCCGCGCAGCA
>CAZILI010000099.1:0-9742 GCA_964539965.1 uncultured Burkholderiales bacterium
CATGTAGACATCTTCGCCGAAGAGTTGCTTGACCGGCTCGACCATGCGCGGGTGCCGGGCCAGGCGCGCGAACGGCGCGCTGTACATGTGGGCGGCGAAGTTGGTCCGCACGCAGTCCGAGCCTTTCTCGCGCACGTTCTCAGGCCGGCGCATGGCATACAAGCGCGGCACCTCGTCGTTCAGCACTTTGATTTCGGGCGCCGAGAACAGGCTCGGAAACAGCAGATAGCCTTCGCGATCGAATTGTTCCAGTTGGGCGGGTGTGAGTTTCATAGCATGTCTCCTGTTCTAAGGGCGCGGCCTGCTGTGGTGATCGCCACGCGGTTGAGTCGTAATCGCTTCATGCGGCGGCCGACTGCGCGAGCAGCCGCGCGGCCAAGTTCGCGCCGGCCAATTCGCCGTGCTCGCGCGTCAGTCGCCCGGCGCGGTCCACGTCGCCGGCGGCTATGGCGGCAAGTATGGCCGCGTGCTCGCTCCAAATCGTCTCGCGGGCGTTGGCGGTTTGCAGCACGGCACCCATCGCGCGGCGAATGTGCGCCCAATGCCGATTCGCTGATTCGGCGATCAGCGGATTGCCGCTCGCGTCGTAGATGGCATTGTGAAACGCGATGTCGGCCTCGATCATGGCACCGACGCTGTGCCCCTTGGCCGCCTTGCGGCCGCGCTCGATGAGGCCGGGATCGATATGCGCCCGGCGCTGCGCCGCCAAGCGCGCGGCGAGCGCGTCGAGCGCGGCGCGCAGTTGGTAGACCCGCGCGATCAGCCCGCCGTCGATCGGGCTCACCACGACGCCGCGCTTGCCGCTGTCGATGACCAGGCCGTCCTTCTTCAGCAGTCGCAGCGCCTGCAGCACCGGCTGGCGCGACACATCCAGCTTATCGGCCAGTTCTTCCTGCGTGAGGCGCGCGCCGGGAGCGAGTTCGCCCTCGGCGATCGAGCCGAGCAGGCTTTCATACACGCGCTCGACCAAATCGGGCTCGACGGCTAGGCGGGTGAGAGGCATAAGGCGCGCGTCACTGAGGATACCGTATTCTGTATACAGTATCACAGGCCTCCTAAGCGGGGCAAGCGGAGCGACCCGGGCGCCGCTCTAAGGCCGTCCCGCTTGAGATGTCAGGGCGCACAGGGCTACGATGCTCGTCTCACCCGCTTCCGTATCTACCGATGGGCTTTTCTATTCTCGTGCTCTGCCACGCCGAGCCGTTATCGCGCTGGCGCGCCGCGCTCACCCAAGCTCTGCCGAGCGATCGGCTCTGCTTCGAACTCGCCGGCGTGGCGCCGCGCGAAGTCAACGTGGTTATCTCCGACCTGCCGCCGAAAGGTATCTGGCGCGACTTTACCCAACTGCGCTTCATTCAGTCGCTTTGGGTGGGCGTGGATCGCTGGCTCGACGATCCGTCCTTGCCGCGGCACGTCCCGATCGCGCGCATGGTCGATCCCAGCATGGTGGCCGGTATGACGGAAAGCGTCGTCGCGCACGTGCTGCACGCCCACCTGTGCCACGACGTGATGCGCCGTCAGCAGGCGCACAAGATCTGGCGCGAGCTGTTTAACCCGACCGCCGCCGAGCGATCGGTCGGCATCATGGGCATGGGCAGCCTAGGCAGCACGGCGGCCCGCGCGCTGGTCTCGCTCGGCTTTCGCGTCAACGGCTGGAGCCGCCGCGAGAAGTCGCTGGCCGGCGTTCGCTGCTTCGCCGGCAAAGAACGTCTTGCCGAGTTCCTGCAACTAAGCGAGATCGTCGTGTGCTTGCTGCCGCTCACCGATGAGACGCGGGGCATCGCGGACGCGAGCTTGTTCGCCGCCATGCCGCCGCAATCGGTATTCATCGGCTTGGGGCGCGGCGCGCAAATCGTCGAGCGCGATTTGCTCGACGCGCTCGCCGCGGGCCGCTTGCGTCACGCGATATTGGACGTGTTTCCGAACGAGCCGCTACCGCCGGAGCACGCTTTTTGGACCCACGAGCACGTTACCGTCTCGCCGCACTGCGCGTCGATGGCGAGCGTGACCACCGGTGCGCGATTCATCGCGCAGAATATCGAGCGGCTGCGCCGCGGCGAGGAACCGCTCGGATTGGTGGATCGTGTGGCCGGATACTAGATCGGGTGTTGGGGAGTATCCTTCCTAAGACCGCATCCAGACTGGACATTATTATGGTTACCTCTGCGGGTATGACATTGAGCGAGTCGCGCGACATGATCAAAGTCATGATCGTCGAAGACGATCCGACGTTTCTAAATCGCTTCTGCAAGATCGTCGCCTCGGACGCCGAGTTCGAGTTGTTCTGCGCCGCGCGTGACGCCGCCTCGGCGCGCGCCGCCCTCGCGCACGCTGCACCCGACGTGCTGCTGGTCGACCTGGGCCTGCCCGATGCGAGCGGCATCGAGATCATCCGTGAAGCCGCGCAGCGCTACCCGGGGACCGACATCATGGTGATCTCGGTGTTCGGCGACGAAGAGCACGTGCTCTCCAGCATCGCCGCGGGCGCGACCGGCTATCTGCTGAAGGACAGCCTGCCCGAAGAATTCATCGACGTCATCAAGGCGCTGCGCGCGGGCGGCTCGCCGATCAGCCCGGTGATCGCGCGCCAACTGCTCAAGCGGCTGCGGCCCTCCGACGCCGCGGCGCCCGTCCCGCCCAGCGACCATCGCGAGCTGTCCGGCCGCGAGTCGGAGATCCTGTCGCTGATCGCCAAGGGCTTCAGTTTCGCCGAGATCGCCAGATCGCTCGCGATATCGCCGCACACGGTCACGACCTACGTGAAGAAGATCTACCAGAAACTCGCGGTGCACTCGCGGGGCGAGGCCGTCTACGAAGCGAGCAAGATGGGGCTGCTCCGGTAGCTGCGATGCGGCCGCGGCGCGCGAGTCGAAGCTGGCTGTGGCTGTTGTGGTTGATCCTGTTGGCCGGCTTGGTTCACGGGCAAGAGGCGCTCGTTCTCAGCTCGGCGCAGTTCGTGCTCGATCCTTCGAGCGCTCCGCCGGCGGAGGATCGGGCGTGGCGCTCGCTGTCCCTGCCCGACAATTGGAACCTGTCTCGCCCCGCAGTCGGCGGAAACGGCTGGTATCGGTTGCCTTTCCGATTGACGTCGCTGACCGACCAGCCCTACGCGATCTACGTCCGCAAGCTCAGCATGAACGCCGCGTTCTACGTGAACGGTCACTACCTCGGCGACGGCGGACGCTTCACCGAGCCGGTGGCTCGGCACTGGAACCGGCCGCAGTTCTTCGTGGTGCCGCCGCAAGCGCTGCGGGTCGGCGACAATCTTCTCCACGTCCGCCTATGGGCGTATCCCAACTCGCGTGCCGGCTTGGGTGAAATTCGCCTCGGACCCGAAGCGGCGCTGCGGCCGGAGTACGAGCGACGTCATTTCATTCAGACCGTGCTGCCGCAGCTGTCCAATATCGTGGTGGCGGCGCTCGGGGTGTTCACCTTCGCGCTATGGCTGCGCCGCCGCAGCGAGCCGACCTACGTGTACTTTTTCGTGTTTTCGCTGCTGTGGGCGCTGCGCTCGCTGCATCTATTCGTGCGCGACATTCCCGTCCCCGCCTTCTACTGGGACATCTTCGCCAGCAGCTCCTTCGGCTGGTGCGCGCTGCTGTTCATCGTCATCGCCATGCGGCAGTCGGGCCTGCATCGACCGCGGCTGGAGATGGGCTTCGCCGCCTACGGCGTGCTGGGACCGATCTTGATGCTGGCGGCGGGTCCCCAACACTTGCACCTGGTAGCGAACAACTGGTCGTTCGTGATCGTACCGATCGCTGTCGTGTTCGACATCGTCTTGATACGCGAGGCGCTGCGCCGACGCACCCTGGTTAGCGGCGTGTTGGCTTTGGTTTTTGCGCTCATGATCGCGGCGTCGGTGCACGACGGCTTGGTGCATCGCGACTGGCTCGCCTTTGATAGTTTCTACATCACTTCGCACGTGTTGATCCTGCTGTCCCTGGTCATAGGCTGGATTTTGGTGCAGCGCTTCGTGCAGGCGTTCGGCGCCGCGGAAAAGCTCAATCTCGAACTGGAACAGCGCGTCGCACAGAAGCACGTCGAGCTGGAACAGAATTTTCGCCGCCTGCGACAGATGGAAAGCGACCGCGCCATCGCCGAAGAACGCGAGCGCATTATGAGCGAGATGCACGACGGCATCGGCTCGCAGCTCATCTCCGCGCTGGACTTGGTCGAGCAGGGCGAGGCCTCGAATGCGCAAATCGCGGGCGAACTGAGGGAGATCCTGGACGGCCTGCGGCTCACCATCGACTCCTTCGAGCCGACCGAGAACGACCTTCTCACGGTGCTAGGCAATGTGCGCTACCGGCTGGAAGGCCGGCTCAAGAAGCAGGGCATCGCCTTGGACTGGCAGGTACGCGACCTGCCCAAGTTAAGTTCGCTCACGCCGCAAAACGCGCTGCACGTGCTGCGCATCCTGCAAGAGACCTTCACCAATATCGTCAAGCACGCGCGCGCCAAGACCATCGTAATTGAGACCGGAAGCGTCGACCACGAGGTGTACATACAAGTGACGGACGACGGCTGCGGATTCGCCGGAGAACGCGAAGGCCGCGGCCTGGTGAGCATGCGTCGGCGTGCGCAAGCGCTCGGCGGCAGGTTGGAAATCAACTCATCCTCCACGGGCACTACGACCGTATTGCACATCCCGCGCCCCGGCTGAGGTCCGCACAATTGCCGTCCGCACCTCCGGCCTAGGCCGATCGGCCTAGCCCGAACACGGGAGTGCGGACCATCCATTCCCGGGATTCAACAGGCCGCACCGTTTCCGTACACTGAATTGGTCGAATCGCGCGATTCTCCCCAGCTTCGCCAGCGCTTCGATGTCGATCCCTCAACTTGCACTCGTGCTAACGGAACGCCATGGATGCGAAACTTCTGCAGTTGAAGCGCGTCGCGCTATTACAAGATCTCCACGATCAGGATTTGGCCATCCTTGCCGAAGGCGCGGCGATCAAGACCTTCCCGAAAGGCGCCGTCCTCATGAATGAGGGCGAGGACTCGCGCGCAATCTATTTCTTGATGGAGGGGCGGATCAGAGCCTTCGTAAGCAACGCTCAGGGCAAGGAGTTGACTTTGCATTGCCACGAGCCGGGCGGCCACTTCGGCGCGGCCGAACTCTTAAGCGGCATGCCCAGTTGCGCCTCGCTCATCGCCACCGAACGCAGCAAGCTCTTGCTGCTGCCGAACAGCGCGGCTCTAAGGCATTTCATATTCGAGCATCCGCAGGCGCGCGCTCGCCTGGTGCAGCAACTCACCGCTCAGATCGAAGGCTTGGTGCGCACCGCCAAGCGGCTCGCGCTGATGGACGTGTATCAGCGCGTCGCGACTATTCTCATGGATCTTTCCGGCCAAGAAGACGGCGCATTTCGCGTCACGCAGCGGCTCACCCATCAAGACATCGCCAGCCGCATCGGCGCCTCGCGCGAGATGGTCACCCACGTGCTGAAGGACTTGGTGGACTCCGACTACTTGCGCGTGGAAGCGCAGCGTATCGTCATCAACCGACCGCTGCCGGCGATCGCGAACTAAGCCAACCGCGCAGCGGTGCGCGCGGCCGTGTTCGCCCTCGCCGCGCGCCTGCCGTCCTCGAGCCCGGCTACAGCTTGATCGCGTAGAAGCCGTAGTAGCCGAACGCCTTCACCGCCGAGTAGTCGGAGGTGTAGCTGCCGCTCATTTGGTACGGTTGGCCGGCGACCGTGTTCCACACGATGCCGTCGAACACCCGCATGGGCACTTTCGTCGTCAAATTCTTGTGAATGAAATGAATACGCCCGTCCGCCGGGCAGTAGAAGCCGTCGATGGGCACGCCGACATTGCCCAAAGTGCCGTGTATCACCTTGCAGGTGCCGAGATTGCCCTGTGTGGCGATGTGCAAGGTCTCCGACACGCCGTCGGCGAGCAAGCTCCAGGTCGAATTCACGAGGCTCGCGGGGGGCGCGGCGGCGGCGGGCCCGGCGCTAAGCTGCGCAGCGAGGCCGAGGCTGAGCACGGCGGTAAGCTTCTTGGCGATGGATTTCATGGTCGATATCTCCGCTGGGTTGATCGAGCCGCGAGTGTGCCTGCTTGCCTTCGAGGCGATAAGCCAATAGCTCACCAAAATCCGGTGAGAAATTGCCCAGACGGGCGAAGCCGCGCGTTGCGCTAGAATCGGACTCCATCCAATTCGCCCCGGAAAGACTAGCCGCCATGACTCAGCCCGTTCGCGTGCTCTACATCGGTCCCAGCAACGCGCAGACCTTCGATACCGCCTCGATCGAGCAGCAGACGCGCGCGCTGCAGCGCATCGGTGCGACGGTGATCCGCTACCAGGGCCGCAGCACGTCGGAGTTGATCGAAGCGCTGCGCGATGTCGACGTCGCGATGTTGCAGGGCCACGGCTTCGATCGCACGGCGTTCGGACACATGGGGTTGCACGGCCGGTGCAAGGGTTTGGTGTCGTTCGGCCACGGCTTCGACCACTTAGACGTGGGTGCGGCGACGGGCAACGGGGTGGTGCTCGCCAACACCGCGTCTTTCGGCACCGAAGAGGTATCGAACCATACCATGATGCACTTTCTAATCTGCTCGAGGAAATACGTGTTGCACGACAAGCTGGTGCGCAGCGGCACTTGGACGCGACAGCATCTCGGCCCCATGGGTCACGTGCTTGGGCAGGTGTTCGGCATCGTCGGCTTGGGCGACATCGGCCGCGCCGTCGCGCGCAAGGCGAAGGCGTTCGGCCTCAACGTGATCGCCTACGATCCTTACGTCGCCTCTTGGGATGCGCTCGAATCCGGGGTCGAGATGACGGCCACGCTCGAGGAGCTATGCCGGCGCTCGGACTACGTAAGCATCCACACTTACCTCAACGAGGAGACGCGCTATATCATCGGGCGCGCGCAGTTCGCCGTGATGAAACCGACCGCTTATCTCATCAATTGCGCGCGCGGCGGTGTGGTCGACGAGGCCGCGCTCATCGAAGCGCTACAGAAGAAGCAACTAGCCGGAGCGGGCCTGGATGTGTTCGAACAAGAGCCGGTGGATCCGGCCAATCCGCTGCTCAAGATGGACAACGTTTCCGTGACCAACCATTACGCCAGCTATTCCGAGATCGCGTGGGAGCGTGCGCAAACTCAGCTCGGTGAGGAGGCGGTGCGCATCGCCACCGGCATGTGGCCTATGTCGCTCATCAATCCGGACGTGCGCCACGTGGTGCCGCCGCGCAAAGCCGCGCGCTCGTGGGAAGTCTACGCACAGGAACTCGCCCCGGGGCACCGCTAGGCGGGCGAGGCTAGCCCGCTCTCCACACGGCACGCTGGCTGGCAACGCCGTGCGCGCCGTGCCGCCAGGCGGTCGCAAGGTCGACCGCGCGCATGCCGCCGATGGCGTACACCGGTATCGGGCAATCCTCGAGCAAGCGGCCAAATTCCACCCACCCCAGCGGATTGGCGTTGGGATGGCTCACCGTTTTCTGCACCGGACCCAGCACCGCGAAATCGACGCCTAGTTCGATCGCGCGCGCGAGTTCCTCCGCGTCGTGGCACGATGCGCCGCACCAAGGCAGCGGCGGCCGCGCCGCGCAGGTGCGCAGCTGTGCCGCAGTAAGATGCACGCCGTCGGCGCCGAGCGCCTCGGCGAGAGCTAACTCTCGATTGATGAGCAACTTGGCGCCGTGATGGCGCGCGAGCGCAAGTGCAGCCTTGGCGAAGTGCTCGAGATGATCGGGCGATAACTCCTTCTCGCGCACCTGAACCAGCTTGAGCCCCTGGCGCAGCGCCGCCTCCAGCTTGGACAGCATGGGCGCGAAACCGAGCTCGGCGGCATTGGTAATCGCATACATCGGGGACAGCGCCAGCGCGCGCAGCACGAAGGTGTTCGCCGGTAGCATGGGCGCGAGCGTCAAGCGCTCCGGCAACTGCCAGGCGAACTGTTGCGCCTCGCGGCCGTGGGGATCGCCGCGCCAGCGCGTCACGCGCCGAAAATGCAGCTTGACCGTGGCATGCGGATAAGTGAACACCTGGGTGAGCCAGGGATGGCTCTCTTCGATCACCAAGCCCAGTTCTTCCTCGAGTTCGCGGGCGAGTGCGGCGGCCACCGACTCGCCCGCATGCACTTTGCCGCCCGGGAACTCCCAATAGCCGGCGTAGACCTTTCCTGCCGGGCGCTGCGCCAGCAAGAACTCGCCGTCGGGTTTTTGGATCAGCGCGGCCGCGACATCGATGGGCGAGGTCTCGGTTCCCGAGGTCGGCTGCCGGATCAAAGCTCTGCCTTGCGTGCTGCTAGCCCTTGCTGCGCCCCACCCAGTCGCGCGCGAACTGCCAGGCGACCCGCCCGCTGCGCGACCCGCGCATGAGTGCCCATTGCAGCGCTTCGCGCTCGAGCAGCGCGTCGTCCTTGGCGGCGGCGCCGAAATGCCGCGTCCAGTAGCGGACGATGTCGAGGTACGCGTCTTGATCGAACGGATAGAACGAGACCCACAGACCGAAGCGCTCCGACAGTGAGATCTTCTCCTCGACACGCTCGGAGGGATGCACTTCGTCGTCGACGTACTTGGTCTCGAGATTCTCGGCCATGAATTCGGGCATGAGGTGGCGGCGGTTGCTGGTGGCATAGATAAGCACGTTCTCGGACGCCGCCGCGATCGAGCCGTCGAGCACCACCTTGAGCGCCTTGTAGCCCGGCTCGTTCGCCTCGAACGACAAGTCGTCGCAAAAGATCACGAAGCGCTCGCTGCGCGCTGACACCAAGTCGACGATGTCGTGCAGGTCGGTGAGATCGTGCTTTTCGACTTCGATAAGGCGCAGACCCTTCTTCGCGTACTTGTTGAGCACGGCCTTGACCAGCGAGGACTTGCCGGTGCCGCGCGCGCCGGTCAACAGCACATTATTGGCGGGCTTGCCGGCGACGAACTGACGGGTGTTTTGATCGACGCGCCGCTTCTGCTCGTCGATGCCTTGCAGGTCCTCGAGCACGATGTGATGCGGATGCCTAACCGGCTGCAAATAGCCGGTCGCCTGCCGCTTGCGCCAGCGAAATGCAATAGCGGCCTTCCAGTCCGGCGGCTCCGGCGGCAGCGGCAAGACGCGCTCCAATCGATCCAGCAGCGCGTCGGCGCGTGAGATAAGCTTGGTGACGTCGTTCATCAAGTCAAAGTACCGCTAGGTGCGGTAGTCGGCATTGATCTTGACGTAGTCATAGGAGAAATCGCAAGTCCACAGGGTGGTTTGCGCCTGACCGCGATTGAGAACCACGCGCACGGCGATCTCCGGTTGTTGCATGACGCGCTTGCCGGCCTCTTCCGTGTAGCTCGCGGCGCGCCCGCCCCGCTCGGCCACCAGCACGTCGTCCAGATAGAGCTTGATCGCCGCGACGTCGAGGTCGTCGATGCCGGCGTAGCCGATCGCGGCGAGAATGCGTCCGAGATTCGGGTCGGAGGCGAAGAAGGCCGTCTTCACCAACGGGGAGTGCGCAATCGCGTAGCCCACCTTGGCGCACTCCGCCTCGTCGCGACCCCCCTCGACGTTAACCGTGATGAACTTCGTGGCGCCCTCACCGTCGCGTGCGATCGCTTGCGCCAGGCTGACGGCGACCTCGGTGACGGCATCGCGCAGGGCGGCGTAGGCTGGTCCGTTGCTGTTGCGAATCTCGGCGTTGCCCGCCTGACCGGTGGCGATCAACAGCAGCGAGTCGTTGGTCGAGGTGTCGCCGTCTACCGTCACGCGGTTGAAGGACCGCTGCGCGACGTGATTCAGCATGC
>CAZILI010000099.1:9752-10747 GCA_964539965.1 uncultured Burkholderiales bacterium
GGCGTCGCTCACTACCGCGTCGCAAGCGATGAAGGCGAGCAAGGTCGCCATGTTGGGGCGGATCATGCCTGCGCCCTTGGCGATGCCGGTGATGGTGACTTCACTGTCGCCGATGCGCACCCGCCGAGATGCCGCCTTGGCGACCGTGTCGGTGGTCATGATGGCGTGCGCTGCGTTGAACCAGTTGTTGGCCTTGAGATCGGCGACGCAAGCGGGCAAGCCGGCCGTCACGCGCTCGACCGGCAGCGGTTCCATGATCACGCCGGTGGAAAACGGCAGCACTTGATTGGCTTTGCAACCGAGCAATTCCGCCGCCTGCGCGCACACCGCACGCGCGTTGGCGAGGCCTTCTTCGCCGGTACCGGCATTTGCGCAGCCCGTGTTGATCACCAGCGCGCGTACTTCGCGCGCGGCGAGCAGATGCTCTTTACACAAGGTAACCGGGGCGGCACAGAAGCGGTTCTGCGTGAACACGGCGGCGACCCTGCTGCCCTCGGCCAAGCGCATGAGCAAGAGGTCCTTGCGGCTCGCTTTGCGGATGTTCGCCTCGGCGACGCCGAGATGCACCCCCGCGACCGCGAACAGGTCTTTGGCGTCGGGGGGGGAAGGATTCACCGCCATGGATCGATTCGCGCCGTTACGCCCACACCGGCACGGGGAAAAGCGCGCTACGTCTGCTCATATCAGGCGAGCTTGCCGTGGCAGTGCTTGTATTTCTTGCCCGAGCCGCATGGGCAGGGATCGTTGCGGCCGATTTTCTGGCCTTGCCGCACGAACGGCTGCGCCGCCGGCGCGTCGTCCTTGGAAGCCTCGGCGAGCGCCTCGTCGTAGTCGGCGTGGTGGTATTGCACGTTCTTCACTTCGGGCGCGTGCTCCTCTACCTGCTGCACTTCTTGTTCGGTGCGCACCTGCAGTCGCATTAGAATCTGGATGTCTTCCCGCTTGTTTGTTTACAGCATGGCGCCGAACAGTTCGAACGCCTCACGCTTATATTC
>CAZILI010000100.1:0-10731 GCA_964539965.1 uncultured Burkholderiales bacterium
GAGGCCGCGGCAGTGGCGATCGATCGAGACCGCCGCTTCGTGACCATGGGCCACCGCCCAGATGATATTCTTCGGCCCGAACGCCGCATCGCCGCCGAAGAAAACGTTCGGCAGAGTGGACTGAAACGTGCTGGGATCCAACACGGGCAAGCCCCACTTGTCGAATTCGATGCCCGCATCGCGCTCGATCCAGGGGAAAGCGTTCTCCTGGCCGACGGCGATCAGCACGTCGTCGCACGGCATATGAACATCGGGCTCGCCGGTCGGCACCAGATCACGCCGGCCGCGCGCATCGCGCACCGCTTTCACCTTTTCGAACACCATGCCGGCCAGCTTGCCGCCCTCATGCAGGAACGCCTTAGGCACCAGATAGTTGTGAATCGGGATGCCTTCGTGCATTGCGTCTTCTTTTTCCCACGTCGAGGCCTTCATCTCGTCAAAGCCACTGCGCACCACCACCCTCACATCCTCGCCGCCCAGGCGGCGTGACGAGCGGCAGCAGTCCATGGCGGTATTGCCACCGCCCAACACGATCACACGCTTGCCGATCTTGTTAACATGGCCGAACGAGACACTCGCGAGCCAGTCGATCCCGATGTGGATGTTCGCCGCCGCCTCGCGCCGACCCGCGATGTCGAGGTCGCGCCCGCGCGGCGCGCCACAGCCCACGAACACGGCGTCATAGCCTTGCGCGAGCAAGGCCTTCATGCTGTCGACACGCTGGCCGAGGTGCATCTGCACGCCCATGTTTTGGATGTAACCGACTTCTTCGTCGATGACCGACTCGGGCAACCGGAACTTGGGGATTTGGCTACGAATCATGCCGGCGGTCCAGGGATCCGCCTCATAGATCACCACTTCGTAGCCCAGCGGCATCAAATCGCGCGCCACTGTGAGCGAGGCCGGACCCGCGCCGACACAGGCCACGCGTTTACCGTTTTTCTGTTTGGGGATGATGGGAAGGCGGCTACGGATGTCGGTCTTGTTGTCCGCAGCCACCCGCTTCAAACGGCAGATGGCCACGGGCTCCTTCTTGTCGCCCTCCTCGACCCGACCGCGCCGGCACGCCGGCTCGCAGGGACGGTCGCACGTGCGCCCGAGCACACCGGGGAACACGTTCGATACCCAGTTGACCATGTAGGCGTCGCTATAGCGGCCTGCCGCGATCAGTCGGATGTATTCCGGAACGGGGGTGTGGGCGGGACACGCCCACTGGCAATCCACAACCTTGTGGAAGTAGTTCGGGTCGGCGATATTCGTTGGCTTCAATGTCCCTCCTTGGGGACTTCTTCAACTTTTTTGCGTCGACTTCCTGTCGAGCCGACCGCTCTCCTCCAAACGCTGGGGCGGGCCGCGACCGCCCATATCAGGTTTGCTTATGCGGATTATAAGCCGAGTTGTGCGTAACGCGCGAGCCAGATGGGCTTTTCTTGCGACAAATCAAGATCTAGTCGCAATCTCGAGGGGAGCCGCTTCGGCGGCTTATGGCCGGCCGAGCGCCAATCCCAGCATGATCTTGCCGTCTGCCACGGCCCGTTGCCGCGTCGCCGCAGGAACGAAGCCGTGCGCGGCGAGGAATTCCGCGACCTCGCCCGGTACAAGCAACCGCGGTCGCGCACGCTCGCCGAACACTCTCATCGTGCCCAGCGGCTCGTTGCCTAGGGTCAAGGCGCTCGCCTGGTCGGGCGGATTCTGTTGCAACACGAGAAAAACGCGCTCCGGCCGCAGTGCAACGATCGAACTCAAGCCGCGCCGCCAATCGATGTGCTCCAGCACCAACACCAAAGCCGCCGCGCCGAACGCGCCCGTGAGTGAGCTGCGTTCTATGTCGTCGGCAACAAGGTGATAGTGCGCTAGCGCGCTGCCGCGTAAGCGCTGGGCCAAGCGCGCAAGAAAAGCGATATTGAGATCGGAGAACACCGGTTCATAGCCGGCAAGAAAGTCCGCCTCGACGTAGTCGAACATTTGGCCCGTGCCGGCACCGGCGAACAGCACACGACCGGCCTTTTTCGGCGCGGCCGCCTCGAACAGTTCACGCAGCAACAGTGCATTGGCCTGCGCCTGGCCGACCCGCGCCATGTGCGCGTCGTAGTCCTGCGGCGTCACGATCTCGCGCCAGGCGCGGCGCAGTTCTGGATTCATGCTTTCGGTTGGGTCACGCGGCAGGCCGCATTCGCCGAGTAGAATAGCCTATCCCTTCGACCCGAGAACAAAGCGATTCCATGGCCCAAGATCTCAAACCTTTCATCGCCGCGGAGGCGAGCGACATGGTCGACCCCAAGGTCCGCGCCACCGTCGAACAGATCCTGAACGACGTGCGTCAGCGCGGCGACGCGGCGGTGCGCGAACTGTCGCAACGCTTCGATCGCTGGGATCCGCCCTCGTTCCGGCTCAGCCAGCAAGAGATCGAAAGCATCGTGGCCGCCGTTCCGCGGCAGACCATCGAGGACATCCGGTTCGCGCAGACTCAAATCCGCCGCTTCGCCGAAATCCAAAAAGCCGCGCTGCGCAATGTCGAAGTGGAGACCTTGCCGGGGGTCATCTTGGGTCACAAAAATATCCCGGTGCAGTCGGTAGGCTGTTATGTGCCGGGCGGCAAATATCCCATGGTCGCCTCGGCACACATGAGTGTGGTGACGGCGAAGGTCGCCGGTGTGGCGCGCGTCATCGCCTGCACGCCGCCTTTCATGGGCAAGGTGCCCGGCCCGACGGTGGCCGCCATGCATCTGGGCGGTGCGGATGAAATCTGCATCTTGGGCGGCGTGCAAGCGGTGGCCGCCATGGGCATCGGCACCGCCAGCATCAAGCCGGTCGACATGCTGTGCGGGCCCGGCAACGCCTATGTCGCCGAGGCCAAGCGCCAGTTGTTCGGCAAGGTCGGCATAGATCTGTTCGCCGGGCCGACGGAGATCTTGGTGATCGCCGACGACAGCGCGGACGCCGAGATGGTAGCGACCGATTTGTTGGGCCAAGCCGAGCACGGCCCCACCTCCCCTGCGGTTCTCATCACCACCAGCGGCAGCCTCGCACAAGCGCTGCCGGCTGAGATCGAACGACAGCTTAGGACGCTCGCTACCGCCGAGATCGCGAGCGCCTCTTGGCGCGACTACGGCCGCATCATTCTGGTGGCGGACGATGCCGAAGCGCTCGCGGTGGCCGATGAACTCGCTTTCGAGCACGTCGAAGTCCTCACCCGCGATCCGCAGTTCTACCTCGATCGGCTGCGCAACTACGGCGCGTTGTTCCTCGGCAAGGAAACCAATGTCGCTTACGGTGACAAGGTCATCGGCACCAATCACACCTTGCCCACCCGCGGCGCCGCGCGCTACACGGGCGGGTTGTGGGTCGGCAAGTTCATGAAGACTTGCACCTACCAGCGCTGCGACGAAACGGCGAGCCGGCTGGTCGGCGAATACTGCGAGCGGTTGTGCGAAATCGAGAACTTCGCCGGCCATAAGGCGCAAGCGACCTTGCGGGTCAAGCGCTACGCGGGACATCGGTGAGCAAGGTGAGGACGCGCACCAACGCGGGTGGATCATGGCGGGCAGCCTAGCGGGCCGCATCGCGCTCGTCACGGGCGCCAGCCGCGGCATCGGCGCCGCGATCGCGCGCACCTTAGCGCGCGAGGGCGCCGACGTCTTGCTCGTGCATCGGGACAGCCAAGCCAAAGCCGAAACCGTGCTGCGCGAGCTGCCAGCGGGCGGACACCGCATCTTGCAGGCCTCGATCACCGACTCCGCCGCGCTGCGCGCCGCGGCGGAGTCGATCGCGCAACGCGAAGGGCGCTTGGATATCTTGATCAACAACGCCGGCACCACGCGCTTCGTACCGCACGGCGATCTCGACGCGCTCGACGACGCTCTCATCGATCAGATCCTCACCACCAACGTGCGCGGCACCTTCGCCTGCACGCGCGCCATGCGGCCCCTGCTCGACAAGAGCGAGGACGCCGTCATCATCAACATTTCATCGATCGCCGGGCGCACCGGATTCGGCAGCAACATCGTGTATTGCGCCTCCAAGGCGGCGGTCGACAATATGACCATCTCGCTTGCCCGCGCGCTCGGGCCCAAGATCAGGGTCCTGTCGGTCTCACCCGGCGTGGTCGACACCGAACTCACGCGCGGCTGGGACCCCGCCGTGCGGCAGAAGCAAATCGATCTCACCCCTCTCAAGCGACTGGCCACTATCGACGAGGTCGCGCAAGCGGTGCTCGCCGCCATCACTTTGTTCAAAGGTTCGACCGGTTGCGTGTTCGCCGTCGACGGCGGTCGTCCGCACGGCGTCTAATCCTGTACTACCCGTAGTAACGAGCGAAAAGGGCTTTGTGGAAGCGGCTTTCCGGGTGATACTCCCAGGTCTAGCCGCTATCCACATCCAACCGTATTCCCGCCCCGTATAGAGGGTGACGGCCGCCTACCGACGTGCCGCCCACTCTGGGGAGGGTCCCGACATGCTGTTACGCGCACTCTTGCTGGTCGCATCGAGCTTACTGCCGCTGCTCGCCAGCGCGGGCGTCCCATACGTGCCCGCTACCGATTCACAGGTGCTGGAGCGCCTGCCGACTCTCGCCAGCAGCCGCGAGTCGAAAGAGCTGCGCGCCTTGCGCGCGGCCCTTATTCGACAGCCGTCCAACCTCCCCATCGCGCTCAAGTTGGCGCAGCGCTACGTGGCGCTCGGGCGCGCCAGCGGCGATCCGCGCTACGCCGGGTACGCCGAGGCCGCGCTCGCACCATGGTGGAACTCCGAGCAACCTCCGGCCGAGGTGCTGTTGCTGCGCGCGACCTTGCGCCAACGCATGCACCAATTCGCCCCCGCGCTCGCCGACCTGGATCGAATCCTGAAAGCGAATCCACGCGATGCGCAAGCGCGTCTGACCAAAGCAACGATCTTGCAGGTGCAAGGCCACTTCGCCGCGGCGGCGCAGGAGTGTGTAGCCCTGCAAGCGCTCGCCCATGAACTGGTGTGGACACAGTGCAGCGCCAACGTGCAGGCCGGCTCGGGCGGGCTGCGCGAGGCGTACGACGCGTTGCTCAGTGTGTTCGGGCGCTATCCCAACGCGGACGCGAGCGTGCGCGGCTGGGTGCTCACCAGTCTCGCCGAGATGGCGATGCGAGCGGGCCGCGCGCAAGCCGCCGAAGCGCACTTCCGCGCCGCGCTGACGCTCGATCCGGCCGATCAATACTCGCTGGCGGCGTATTCCGATTTTCTCCTCGACAGCGGGCGCGCCGCGCAGGTGGCAGAGCTGTTGCAAGGCGAGCTGCGCGCCGACCCGCTGCTGTTGCGCTATGCGCTTGCGCTCAAGGCCTTGCAGCACCGCGATCTGTCCAATCGGGTCGAAGCGCTGCGTGCGCGCTTCGAAGCCAGTCGGCTGCGTGGCGATCGCGTGCACTTGCGCGAAGAGGCGCGCTTTGCGCTGCACTTGCTGGGCGATGCCAAGCGTGCGCTTGCGCTTGCGCGGGAGAATTGGAGCGTGCAAAAAGAACCGGCGGACGCGCGCATCTTGCTCGAGGCCGCGCTCGCCGCCGACGACGCGAGCGCCGCAGCCGCGGTGCGCGCTTGGCTGCGTGAGGCGAAGCTCGAGGACGCGAGCCTCGCGCGGCTCACCAAAGCGCGCGACAGGCTGCCGGCCCGCAAAGAGTCGTGAAGCCCGCACGCGCGAGCTTCACTCCTCGGCGCGCTGATCCCCGCTTTGCATGCTAAGCAGCATGGCTTGTGAGGGCGCAAAGCCTTGTTGCGCCGCGCGCTCGAACCACTGCCGCGCCGCTGCGCGATCGGCGGGTACGCCGTTGCCGGCCAAGTACGAATGCGCGAGGTTGTGCTGCGCATTGGGCAATCCCTGCTCGGCCGCGCGGCGGTACCAGCGGGCAGCCGCCGCAGGGTCGACCGGCACCAGCTTCCCCTCGGCGTAGAACACTCCCAACTCATACTGCGCAACCGCCATGCCCTGAGTCGCGGCGGCGCGAATCCAGCGTAGTCCTTCATCTTGATCGGCGCTGACACCCTGGCCGAGCAAGTACAAATAGCCGAGGTTGTATTTCGCTTCGGCCAAGCCCTGGTCGGCGGCGCGCCGATACCAGTCGCGAGCCGCGTCGAAGTCGGGCGGACGCGCGCGCTGCGACCAGTGCACACCGAGGCGATACTGCGCTTGCGCATCGCCTTGCTGCGCCGCCGCTTGGTCGGCGGCCAACAGCGCGGCCCGACCGGTGTGCGCGATCTCATCGAGCGCGGTCAGCGCGCCGCGCAGCCAATCATCCCCGCTTTCAGCGAGCGGCTTGGCGATTTCCGCCGGCACGGCTTGACCCTCGATCGCCTGCGCCAACGCCCACGCCAGCGCACGTGACTGCGGGTGGCCCGCCTGCGCGCCCTTTTGCAGCCATTGCATCGCGCCGCGCACGTCACGCTCAACGCCCTTGCCGGTGAGCAGCAGCAAGCCGGCGGCGAAGGCCGACTTGGCGAGCCCCGCCTCGGCCGCCGCGGCATAGCAGCGTAACGCGGCGGCGTTATCGGGCGGCTGTGCGCGCAGCGCATGCCATGCGCCCAAGTCGTGCAGCGAATGCGGGCTGCCCTGCGCCGCCGCTGCGCCGAGCCAACGCAAGCCCGCTTCGAGGTCGCGCCCGCATTGCTTGCCCTCCAGCAAAAGCTCGCCCAAGTTGTGCTGCGCTTGCATGAAGCCCTGTTCGGCTGCGCGCGTGAGCCAAGCCAGCGCGGCGTTCGGATCGGCGGCGCAGCCTTCTCCGGTCCAGCGATGCATGCCCAAGTTGTACTGCGCTTCCGCCAGTCCTTGCTCGGCGGCTTTCTCCCACCAAGCACAGGCCGTCTTGGCGTCTCTCGCCACACCGCGGCCGTGCGCGTAGGCTTCACCCAAGTTGTATTGGGCGTGCGCATGGCCCTGCTGCGCGGCCCGCGCATACCATTGCAAGCCCTCGCCGGCCTCTGGCGCGCTCGCCATCAGCATCACACCCAAGTCGTATTGGGCGCCGGCGTCGCCTTGCTCGGCCGCGCGCCGCAACCATGCCAGTCCCTCGTCGCGATCGGACGCCGGAGCGTCGCCGCCGAGCAACGCCTCTGCGTACCCGTGCTGCGCCTGTGCATCGCCGGCTTGGGCGCGAGCGCGCAGCGCCGCATACGCTTGCTCGAACGGTGCTGCAGCGCGCTGCCGCGCCGCAAACTGCACGCGATCCAGGCTGCGGCGCCAATCGCCGAATGCCGGCCCCGCGCGCGCTTCCTCACGCCAGCGTTCGCGCTCGCTCGAGTCGAGTCCAGCCACTCGCCGCTCCTCGTCACTGCTGCTGACCACCGCAGGGCGCTGGTAGTCGGATTGCAAGCTTCGCGCCGCACTGGCCTTGTCGTCGGCCGCGCTCGCTTCGACAGCGGTGAGCGCGGGATGCGCGAGCCTGCTCCGCGCCTGGGCCAACGCCTCACGCCAAGCCGAATGATCAGGGTCGGCGTCCGCCACCCGCTCGATCAGCCCCAGCGAACGCAAGTAGTGCGACTTCGCCCGCGCCGGCTGGCCGAGGTCGCGCCAGGCGTCGCCGTGCCAAATATGAAAGTAGCCCAGGCTCACTTGCCATTCCCGATTCGACGCGTCCGCGCTCACCAGCCAAGCCATGTCGCGCACCGCCTGCGCGCTTGCGATCGCGGCGGCCTTCGGCGCATTCTCGCGCCGCAGCGCTTGGCTCAATCGGCCGCGCAGCAAAGCGCGCTCGCGCGCAATGGCGCGATTGTCGGGATCGAGAGTTTGAAATTGATCGAGCGCCGCCAGCGCGGTTTCGAAGTATCCGATCGCCATGTGCCCCATGGCCTCGAGCAGTCCGACTTGCCCCATGCGCGACTGCATCAGCGCCAAGTCGGCTCGGCGCCGCAGCGGCTCGCGCGCATCGGTGAGCGCGCTGGCGCGCGGGGTTTGCCAACGATCCAGCGACAGCACTTGTCCATAGGCGAATTGCGCCTCGCGCAGCGCACCCGCTTCGAGCAACAAGTCACCTGCGTTCGCCTGCAGCAGCGCCAGCAGCTCCAGCCAGTCGGCGCTCTCCCAGTCGGGCGCAGCGGGACGGGGCGCCGGCGCGGGCGAATCCGCCGGCCGCTCGCGCAGCAGTGCGACCGGCCGGGGCGCGGCGAGATGCTGCCGCGCGCTCTGCGCACCCTCGGCAAGAGCGCGCGCCGCACGCGCCGTATCACTCAGGCGGCGATACAGCTCGCCCAAGCCGAGTGTCGTGTGCGCATAGCGATAGCGGGCTGCCTGCTCGTCGTCGCCTCGATCGGCGCGCCCGCGCCAAAACTCCTTGATCGCCTCGAGCAGCGAAGCTTGCGCACGCGTCTTGCCGGCGCGGGCAAACTCGAGCGCGAGACCCTCCTGCAGCAACACGGCGAGGCGCGCACGCTCGGCGAGGTCGAGCGTGGCGCTCCATAACAGTGCGCAAATCCAATCGACCTCGCCCTCGCCGTTCGCTTCCGCCAGCGCCTGCAGCGCGGCTTCGCGCGCGGCAGGCAGGCTCACCCGGACGAGGTGCGCGGCGGCCTGCTCCGGCATGTCGCCCGCGACGTAGTGGCGCATCAATTGGTCCACGCGCACGGGATCGTCTTCCGGCAGCGACTCCAAGTGAGCGGCGATATGGCGATGCAGTTCCCGACGGCGCTCGCTCTCCGGCGCCAACTCGGCAAGCAGCGACTCGCGCGCGCTACGATGCGCGAAATCCCAGCGGCCGCTGCCGGCGCGCTCAAGCAGATGCGCGCGAAAGTTCCGCCGCAGCTGCGCGAATCGCAGTTCCGACCAGGATTCGGCACCGAGCATCGGCATGAGTCGCGCGAAGTCGCGCTCGCGCCAACCGAAGTGTCCGAGCGCGATCAAGTGCGCGAACCGGCGCGCGAGTTCGCCCTGGCGCGCAACCGCCTGCTCGAGCAGGAAACGATGCAGCGCATCCAGCGCCACGGGCATGCGCTGCACGACATCGAGCAACAGCGCGAGCAGGCGCTGCTCTGCATTGCCGGCAAAGCCTTGCTCGGCGCGCACGAAATCGTCGGCATCGAGATCGTTGAGGTAGCGCACCACGAGCGTAAGCCACAAGGCGTTGGCGCCTCCCATACCGCCTGCGCTCGCGCGCGCCAATAGCGCCGCTCGCACCTGCTCGTTCAAGCGCCGATGATGGCGCCGACACAGCGCGTCGGCGATCTCACCCGCCTCGGCCGCGCTCAAGTCGGACATCTGCACCAGGCGAACCCCCGCCCGCGCCGTCAAGGCAAAGCTCGCCTCGCCGGCGATGGCGCTAGCGATGAGGCGCGCGTTTGCCGGCCAGGTTCGCGGCAGCCAACCCAGGAAGCGCGCGCGATCGGTCGCTTCGAGTTGATCGAGCGCATCGAGCAGAAGCACGACGCGGCGCTTCGCGGCGACTTCCTCCAGCCGCCGCGCGAAGACTTCGTCGAGCCGCGCCGGGTCGGCCTCTTGCATCGCGGCGCTGGTTCCGCCGAGTTCGACGATCCAGCGGCGCAGCAGCGCGTCGACCGAGGACCCGCGCTGCGCCGCGCCGGGCGCGTGCGCGAGCAGTACGACCTCGCGGGTTGCGAGCGTCGCGTGCAGCTTGGCGAGGATCGCGCTCTTGCCGCTGCCGGCTGGGCCGGTCAGGCACACCGCCCAGTGCGCGCCGGTCGGCACGACGGCGAACTCAGTGAGTTGCGTGAGCAAACTCTGGCGACCGACGAAGTCGCGCGCCTGCTGCGCGAAGAAGTCGAGCACTTGCTCGCGCGCTCGTTCATGCTCGGGCACGTCGGCTGAGACGCTTTGTGTGGGATACAGAACGGAGAGTTCGCCCCAAAGGTCTTCCAACACCATGCGACCGAAAGCCTCGAGCCCGCTTAGCCGATTGCGCTCGGCGTCCCATTGCACGCGGTACTGACGCACCCTCCCGGGCAGGCGCTGGCGCAGCTTGGCTTTGAGGCGCGCGAGCCGGCCGCCGGCAATCTTATCCCCGGCCAGGCGGTCGCTCATGCGCTGCGCCTCCTCGCGCGGCATGCGGCGAGGCAAAGGCGCGCGGCAATAGACGAAACAGCGCTGGTCTGCCCCGTGCGGGCCGAACAGTCCCGCGTCGATCTCCAACGCCGTCACGCTGGTCGATGGCGGTACGTTACGCATGCCGGCGGCGCGGGTGGTAGCCTCCAGGCGCTCGCGCGATGGCACCCAGCCGTAGCGCTGCCCGAGCAGTACGATCTGAAACGGCCGACTGCGCTCGATTTCCTCCAGGCAAGCGCGCAACACCGCGAGTTCTTTTTCTGCTTCGCCGGCGATCGAAGCGGTCTCCACTCCCCAACGCAAATCGATCGGCTCGAGCGACAAACGCCGGGCGCGCATGCGCTCTTCGAGCTCGGGAAATACCACCTGCGCGAGATGATCGCGCTCGGCATGCATGTCGCGAAACGTGCTCGACACGAACAGCGCGACATTGCGCCAGGTCGGTTGAGAGGCCATGTCGGTGAGTATGCCGATCGGGCCGACGTAGCGATACCTCGATGAGTATATGCGCTGCCCCCGTATCCACAGGGCGTTTGCACGATACTACCCCTTAGAGTATGTATCGCGGCTACGCCTGTTTCCGAAAAGCGAGACTTGTCGCGCGAAAGAAATAGGAATAACGTGTGGTTGCGCCGATCTCGAGTGCCGTGGGGTCAGCGTGCCGCAACAACAATCGGCACCGGTTCTGCGGCTTTTTACAAGCGCTTTTCGAACAACAACCTTCC
>CAZILI010000101.1:0-10722 GCA_964539965.1 uncultured Burkholderiales bacterium
CGGATCGAGCCGCCCTGATCGCCGCCGAGTGCCATGTCCGCTTCACCGAGCGCCACCACCACGCCGCTGCCGGCCGACGAGCCGCCCGCCGCATAGCCCATCTTGTAGGGATTGTGCACCGGGCCCTTAGCGCCGGTGTGGCTGCCGCCCGAGATGCAATAGCTTTCGCAGTGCACCTTGCCCACGATTTCCGCGCCGGCATCGAGTAACCGCTGGATCACGGTCGCGTCCACCTCAGGCACGTAGCCTTCTAGGATCGAGCAGCCGTTCATCATCGGCACGCCGGCGACCATGATGTTGTCCTTGGCCGCGACTTTCTTGCCTTTCAGCGGGCCGCTCGCCGCGCCCTTGATCGAGGTCTTGACGTACCACGCGTTGTGCTTGTTTTCTTCCGACGAGGGAAAGCGCCCCGGCGCGCGCGGATACTTCACGGCCGGCAACTCGTCGGGCATGTGATCGACCACGTTGTAGGCGTCGATGTTGCCCTTCATGAGCCCGAGATAAGACTTGACGTCGTCGTCGGTGAGGGACAGGCCGACTTCGGCGGCCGCTTCGCGCAACTGGGTGGGACTGGGGTATTGCACTGCCATGATATGTATCCTCCTTGCGGTTCCTCGTTGAACGGCGGCGCGCCTTTCGGCGCTCGCCACGGTTGTCGCTGGTTACATAACCAATCGATTTTCGATTACGTTACTCGTTTTCTCATCGCGTGGCTGTTCGGTCATGGATGATTCACGGTGCGAGCAAGCGTAGCAAGTTCGGGTCGTTGCGCACTTGCTCACTCGGGCCTTCGAGCGCGACCCGGCCGCGATCCATCACGTAGCAATATTGCGAGACGCGCATGGCGAGTTCCATGTGCTGCTCGACGATGAGGATGCTCAGCTTGCTCGCCAAAGCGGCCAAGCGCTCGGCGATCTCCTCGATCACCCCGATCCACACGCCTTCGGTGGGCTCGTCCAACATGACCAGCTTGGGCTCGCTCAGCAGGGCCCGCGAGATCGCCAGCATCTTGCGCTCGCCGCCGGACAAGGTGCCGGCTTGCTGCGACAAGCGCTGGCCGAGCTTGGGAAAGATCGCCAGCACCTGCTCGATGCCGGCTTCGCCCTGCTTGGCCGTCATGGCGCCGACCAGGAGATTCTCGCGCACCGACAGGCGGCCGAACACGCCGTGCTCCTGCGGCACATAGCCGATGCCGCCGCGGGTGCGCTTCTCCGTAGCGAGCGCCGTGATGTCGCCTTGATCGAACTCGATGCTGCCGCGCGCCGGGGCCAGGTCGCCGATCAAGGTCTTTAGTAGAGTGGTCTTGCCGGCGCCGTTGCGCCCGAGTATGGCCACGCCCCCTCGCTCGGGTACGCGCAGCCCGACGTCGAACAGCACTTGGCTGCGCCCGTAGTAAGTGCACAAGCCCTGCGCGGTGAGCAAAGAAACACTAGACACGCGACAGGTATACCTCTTGCACGCGCTTGCTGCCTTCGATCGCCTGCGCCGTGCCGCTGTCGAGCACTTGCCCTTGGTCGAGCACGGTCAAGGTGTCGCAGATGTCTTTGATGAAATCGAGATCGTGCTCGACGATCAACAGCGAGCAGCGCGACTTGATCGGCGCCAGCAATTCGCCGGTGGCGCGCCGCTCGGCATGACTCATCCCGGCGGTGGGCTCGTCCAGCAACAACAGTTTGGGCTCGCGCGTGAGCGCCATGGCGATCTCGAGCCATTGCTGCTCGCCGTGCGAGAGCACACCGGCGATGTCGTCTTGACGTCGAGTGAGGCGAAACTGTTCGAGCAGTTGCGCGGCTCGCGCGTGCAGGCTCGCGCGCGTCTTCGAGCGCATGAGATCGAACAGCGAGTCCCGCGCTTGCAGCGCTAACAGCACGTTGTCGTATACCGACAGTGCCGGCATGATGCTGGTGATTTGAAACTTCAGGCTCATGCCGGAGCGCGCGCGCTCGGGCGGCGGCGCGTGGGTGATATCGCGGCCCGACAAGGTGATCGTGCCGGCGGTGGGGATTTCGGCACCGGCGATGCACTTTAACAAGGTGCTCTTGCCCGAGCCGTTCGGCCCGATCAGGCCGTGGAACTCGTTCTCGGCGATGACGAGGTCGACCTGGCTGAGCGCGGTCAGCGCGCCGTACACCTTGGCGACCCCGCGTACCTCAAGCAGGCTCATGGCTCGCTTTCATTGCCGCCGGCCCGTGCTTGCGGCCGAACGAGCCGACCCGCTCGCGCTCGGACACCAGGAAGCCCACGAGGCCGGTTGGGCGGAACATGACCGTCACCAACAACAGCAATCCCAGCACGATCGGCCACCCCGTTTCCAGGAAGTGCTGCACGCCCAGCCCGAGCATTTGGATCTGCGGCAGCGCATAGCTGATGAGCTCGATCACGATGACGCCCAACACCGCGCCGACCAAGGTGCCGTAGCCGCCGAACAGCACGTACAACACCGCCTGGGTCGACAACACGGGGCCGATCTGACCCGGCCCGATGAAGCCTTCATGAAAGGCGAATAGGCCGCCGGAAATGCCGGCGATCAGTCCGGCGAGCGAGAACACCACGCCCTTGTAGGTCTGTACGCGATAGCCGAAGAAGGCGATGCGCGCTTCTTGCTGGCGTATGCCGGCCAGCACCAGCCCGAATTGCGAGCGCACCAACAGGCGGACACAGAGGTAGGCCACCAGCAGTATGCCCAGCGCCAGGTAGAAGAACACTTTCCCCTCTTGAATCTCGAAGCTTCCGGCGGTAAGCCGCGGCAGAGAAGAAATCCCGTTCTGGCCGCCGACGTAGGACCAGCCGCGTGCCAAGCGCTCGACCACGTAAGAGCCCGTCAGCGTGCCGAGCGCGACGAACACCACCGAAGGAATGCGCCTGCCGAAGATGATCAAAACAGCCACGACGAAGGCCAGCACCAACCCGATCAGCGCCGCCGAAGGCAGCAGCAAGAACACCGAAGTCAACTCGAGCTTGGTGGCCATAAGCGCGACCGCGTAGCCGGCCACGCCGAAGAACAGCGCCTGACCAAAGCTCATGATGCCGGCGTAGCCCCACACTAAATCGAACGACAGCGCGAGCAAGGCGAAGATGCAGATCTTGGTCGCGAACAGCACCCAGAAGTCATCGAGCAGCCAAGGCAGCGGCAGCGCCGCCACGAGCAGCGCCAACTCGATCCAGGGCAGCACGCGGCGGTACGGGGCGCGATGATTCATGCTGTGCGAAACAGCACAGCCGCGAGCGAGCCCGCGGCCTGGTTGCACATACTCGCCGCCGCGGCAGGCGAGGGCGAGTCACCGCACGGTCGGCGGTCGGTCACGCTTTCATGCACTCTTGAGGATGAACCGGACCGTTGCTCTTCTCCACGATTTCGTACTTGCCGCTTTTCGCCACCGCGGTATACATCGGCATCTTGACGTGCCACGTGCCCGGCACGACCTCGCAGCCGCCGCCCGGTCCGTCGGCGAGCTTGGCTTTCTCCAGCGCAGCGGCGACCTCCTCGCGCTTTGCGCTCTTAGCGGCCTTGACCGCCTCGGCCCAAAGATTGATACCGCGCCACATGCCGGTCGCCGCACTGCCGGCGGTGAAGGGGTTCTTGGTGCCGTACAGCTTGGTGTACTTCTCTTGCAGCTTATTGCCGAACGGATCGTTCACCGCCTTGAAGTAGTCCAGGCAGCTCGCTAGCCCCTCGATCTCGTTGGCGGGCGTGATATTGAGCGCGTTCTCGTCGTAGTACACGCAAGCGAGGCGGCCGCCCTTCTTTTGAAAGCCCGCCTCGTAGAGTTGCTTGAAGAACGCGGCGACCCCGGGTGGAATCGTGGTGTTAAACACGACGTTCACGCCGCTCGACATGATCTTGTTGACAGTGGCGCTGTACTCGTTGTGATCGACCGGGAAGTACTCCTCGCCGACGACTTCGCCGCCCGCTTTCTCGATGACCTTGCGCGCATAGGCGTTCAAGGTGTGCGGCCACACGTAGTCGGCCGACGGCAAGTAGAACTTCTTGCCGCCGTTCTTGATGAGCCACGGGATAAAGGTGTCGCACTGCTGCGCCGGGGTGGGGCCGGTGCAATACAGATACTTGGTGCACTCCAGCCCCTCGTACAGTTGCGGGTAGATGTACAGCGTCTTGCCGCGGTTGACGATGGTGTCCTTGATGGCATTGCGCATGGAGCTGGTAATGCCGCCGAATACGACGTCGACCTTGTCCTTTTGCACCAGCTCGCGCACGCGCGTGACCGCGAGCTGCTCATTGGTCGCGGTGTCCTTGAGGATCATCTGCAGCGGCCGGCCGTTGAGGCCGCCGGCCGCATTCATCTCCTCGATCACCATTTTGGCGACCTGCGAGTTGGGAATGCCGCCCCAGCTGATCGGACCGGTTAGATCGGTCGCGATACCCACCTTAATCGGATCGGCCGCCCACGCGCCCCTAGGATTCAGCAGCCAAGTGCCGCCGCCCAGCGCCACCATGCCGCTCAACAGGCTCGCGCGCTGCAAGAACAGGCGCCGCGAGTAAGACTGCAGGCGCTGCGTCGTGTCGTTATCCATGATCAACTCCTCCACTTTGAAAGGATACCTTCGGGTTTGAACTTGACGATCGCAATTGCGATGAGAAACACGAACACATCCGCTACTACGGGTTTGATCGCCCAGGGCAGTGCCGCGCTGGTGGCGCCGACCAGCGCGGCACCGGCGATCGAGCCTTCGAAGCTGCCCATGCCGCCGAGCATCACCGCGAGAAACGACTTGATCAAGAACGGCACGCCCATATCGGCGTTGAGCGAGTAGATCGGCACCATCAGCGCGCCGGCCAAGCCGGCAAGCCCTGTGCCGAAAGCAAACGTCGCCGCGTACACCTTGTTGGTCGATATGCCACTGGCGCGCGCCAGGGCGGGATTCTCCAGAGAGGCGCGCACCTGCAGGCCGAACTTGGTCTTGGTGAGCAATAGAAAGCAGCCGATCATGGCGAGCGCGGTGAGCAGGATCACCGCGGTGCGCCAGCGCGACACCGAAATCTCGCCCCAAGAGAACGAGCCCACGAACGGCGCGACTACGGAGTAGAACTGCCCGCCCAGCAGCGCGCGCACCGCCTCGCGCAAGGCGAGCCCGATGGCGTATGTACCGAGCATAGCCACCACGGGTGCGGCATAGAAGCGGCGTATGACCAGGCGCTCCAGCAGCAGACCGATGAGCCCGACCAAAATGGGCGCCATAAGCATGCCGAACCACACGGGCATGCCGTGCCGCTCGAGTAACCAAACGGCGTACGCCCCCATTAACACGAACTCGCCATGGGCAAAATTAAAGATGCCCATCATGCTGGCGATGACGCCCAAGCCTAAGACGATGAGCACGAAAATCGCGCCATAGGCCAAGACGTCGAAAGTGAACGGAACGACACTCATGTGAGGGCTTTATTCTTGTAGGCCGCTCTTCGCGGCCGCAAGAAGCGTACCGATTCCCCGCGGTACCCGCAAGCCTTTGATTCTCTCCGCTTTGCTGCTGCGGTGCAATACAAGTAGCCGAAGCGTTGCGCTACACTCGTGCACCAGCGATGAGCACGCGGCGCAGTGCGCGCCTCAACTGCGACCCTACGCCGAGGCGATGCGACACCCATGAATCCCGCCCAACAGCTGTGCTCCAGTGCGCAGCGTCATCCGGCGGCGGCTGCTGTCACGCAAGGCCATGTTACTTGGCGCTACGGCGAGTTCGCCGAGCGGGTGGCGCGCACCGCTTCGTTCATCGCTTCGGCGACTCAGGGCGCCCCGGGCGCGCGGGTCGGCATCGCGATGGAGAATTGCCCCGGCTTCCTGCAGATCTTGTACGCCTGCTGGCACGCCTGCGCCTGCGCCGTGCCCATGAACGCGAAACTGCATCCGCGCGAATTCGCCTACATACTCGAGAACGCCGGCGCCGCGCTGTGTTTCGCCTCCCCGAGTTTGTATCCGGGCATCGCGGCCGAACTCGGCGAGCGCCACGCCACGCGAGCTATCGAGGCGAACGCGCCGAGCCTCGAGCGCCTGGCGCAAGGCGCGTCCATGGCCCTCGCGGCGAGCCGCGCGGACGATCCGGCGTGGCTGTTCTACACCAGCGGCACCACGGGGCGGCCGAAAGGCGCGAGCTTGACGGTGCGCAATTTGATGTTCATGAGTCTCGCCTACTACGCCGACGTCGATCGCCTGGACGAGCGCGACTGCATGCTGCACGCGGCTCCGCTGTCGCACGGCTCCGGACTGTATGCGCTGCCGCACATCGCTCGGGGCTCGCATCAGATCATCCCTGCGGGCGGGCATTTCTCCGCCGGCGAGATGTTCGAACTCATCGAGCGCTACCCGCGCGTGTCGTTCTTCGCCGCTCCCACCATGCTGGTACGCATGTTGGACGACGGTGCGGCGACCGAGGTGAACTGGGCGGGCTTGAAGACGATCTTGTACGGCGGGGCGCCCATGTATGTCGCCGACCTGGAGCGCGCGCTGGGGCTGCTCGGTCCGCGCCTGTATCAGATCTACGGCCAAGGCGAGAGCCCGATGACCATCACCGGCCTCGATCAGCGGGCGCACGAGTGCGCCTGGGCGGCGGGCGATCGGGCCGCGCTCGGCTCGGCAGGAACGGCGCGCAGCGGCGTCGAGGTTCGCGTGGTCGACGCCGCCGAGGAGCGTGCGCTCGGGGCCGGCGAGGTCGGCGAAATCGTCACCCGCAGCGATTGCGTCATGCAGGGCTACTGGATGAACGCACAGGCAAGCGCCGATGCCTTGCGCGGCGGCTGGCTGCACACCGGCGACTTGGGCAGCATGGACGAGCACGGCGTGCTGACCTTGCGCGACCGCTCGAAAGACCTGATCATCTCCGGCGGCTCCAACATCTACCCGCGCGAAGTCGAAGAAGTGTTGCTGCGCTCGCCCAAGGTGGCGCAGGCGAGTGTGGTCGGCGCGCCGCACCCGCAATGGGGCGAGGAAGTGATCGCCTTCGTGGTGCCGGTCCCCGGCGCCGGGGTGACGGTGAGCGAATTGGACGCGCTGTGTCTGCAACACATTGCGCGCTACAAGCGGCCGCGGCGCTATGAGTTCGTTGACGACTTGCCGAAGAACAATTACGGTAAAGTGCTCAAAACGGCGCTGCGCGAGCGGGCGGCCGGCGCATCATCTATTGACCGGGAGGATACGAAGTGCACGACTTAGCGATCGACAACGCCATCTTGTTCGACGGACTTGGCAATCCACGGCGGGCGGGAGCCTTGGCGGTGAAAGACGGGAGGATCGCCGCGATCGGCGCCGATGTCGGGCCGGCGCGGGAGAGAATCGACGCCCAGGGACTCGCGCTGGCGCCGGGCATCGTCGACTTGCACACCCACTACGACGCGCAGCTCACCTGGGATGCGTTCGCCACGCCTTCGGTGCGCTTGGGCGTGACCAGCCTGGTGATCGGCAATTGCGGCTTCACCTTGGCGCCGTGCCGCGAGCGCGACCGCGATCTCGCCCTACGCAACCTGACCCATGTCGAAGGCATGCCGCTGGAGGCGCTGCGCGCCGGGATGGACTGGAGCTTCGAGAGCTATCCGCAGTATCTGGAGATGTTAGAGCGCAAAGGTATGGTGCCCAACGTCGCCTCATTCATCGGGCATTCTGCGGTGCGCACCTACGTGCTCGGCGAAGAGGCGTCCAAGCGCGCCGCGAGCAAGGCCGAGGTGAGCGAGATGAAGCGCCTGGTGGCCGACGGATTGCGGGCAGGCGCGGTCGGCTTCGCCACTACGACCTTGGAGCAGCACAACGGCGAAAACGGTATCCCGATGCCTTCGCGCCTAGCCGACGAGCACGAAATGCTGGAATTGACCGGCGCCCTAGGCGAAGTCGGCAAGGGGGTGTTCATGCTCACCAAGGGCATGCACACCACCGTTCCCTGGTTGGAAGGGCTCGCCGAGCGCAACGGTCGGCCGGTCATGATCGCCGCCTTGTTCTGTGACCCGAACGACCCGCAGCGCGTGTTCAACGAACTGGAGCAGATCGGCGCGGCGGCCGATCGCCGCCGCGAGCTATGGGCGCAGGTCGGCTGCTTTCCGCTCGGCATGGAGTTCACCCTGCGCCACCCGTATCCGCTGGAAGCCTTCCTCGCCTGGCGTCCGGCGATCGAGGCGGAGGGCTCGCAAGAGTATGAAAGAGTGCTGCGCGATGCGAGTTTCCGAGCGGCGATCAAGGCCGAGGCGAAAACCAAGACCGTGCCGAATCGTTTTTCTTATCACAGCCTCGAGCACATGAGGATCCGCGAGGTGCAGCAAGCGAAGCATCAGGCGCTGGTCGGCAAGAACGTCGCCGAGTCGGCGCGCGCCGCCGGTCAGGATCCGTTCGACTGGTTCTTCGACTTTGGTCTGGACGGCGAACTCGACGCGCTGGTCGAGTGCCAGCTGTTCAACACCGATGAGGCGGCGGTGCGCAGGCTCATCCAGCATCCCCGCTCGGCGATCGCGCTATCGGATGCCGGCGCGCACTTGTCGTTCCTGTGCGATGCGGGCTTCGGCCTGCATCTGTACGGCTATTGGGTGCGCGAGCGAGGCGCGCTGAGCCTAGAGCAAGCCGTGCAGAAGGTCACCAGCCAGCCAGCCTCGATCTACCGCATCGGCGACCGCGGGCACCTCACGCCGGGTACTTGGGCTGACCTCATGCTGTTCGATCCGGCCACCGTTGGGCGGGGCGAGAAGTACCGCGCCTGGGATCTGCCGGGTGGAGCGAGCCGTATCGACACGCCGGCCCTCGGCCTGCACGGCGTGTGGGTCAACGGCAAACGCGTGGTCGATGAGCGCGGCCCGATCGCTGACTGTGGAAGGCCGGGCAAGCTCATGCGGGAGTTTGCCGCGTAGGCAGCCAAGCCCTGGTAAAATCACATCCGTTTCTTGGAGGAGGAAGTCATGGCCGTCACCGAACTCAATCACTACTTCGTTCGCGCGAATGATCTCGAAGCAACCAAAGATTGGTATTGCCGCGTGCTGGGGTTCGAGGTGATGCACCGGCCACCGTTTCCGTTCAAAGGCTATTGGCTTGGCGTGAACGGCAAGATACAGGTGCACATGGGCCCGCACGGCATCGAGAACTCGGAGCTGTACTACATCGGCACGCCGAAAGACGCTTCCACCGCCAACTCGGGCGTGGTCGATCACATCGCCTTCTTGGCCGATCAGCCCGATACGATGCGCACGCGCCTGGAGGACATGCGCATTGACTATCGCGCGCGTACCCTGCCGGAGTTCGACCTCTACCAGATGTTCATCAAAGACCCCAACGGCCTTACCATCGAGCTTAATTTCTTCGGCTTGAAGAACTTGAAAAACTGGGGCGGGGAAGACTACTCGAAGATGCCGAGGGTCGACGCCTAGGCTCGGCGCGCCTCGACATTCCCGTCTACCTCTTGTGTCTCCCTTGCGGCTGGCGCTGCGCACGGCGCCGTTGGCCGCGGGCGCTTGCATGGGGGTATCGTTCATAAAGCCCCGCGCCATCTAGTCTTCACGCCCTATACCCTCCTGCGTAAGCAGAGCCGTGCATTTCATGTGACGCTAGAGGATGCATCTTGAAGTTATTCAGTTTTCATAACTAATTTTGCTTGTCTTGTACATCAACAAGAGTATCATCCCGCCCTCTGGCAGATCACTTTGCATGACATCGGCGGCTGGCCGCAGGGGGGGATCATGCAGGCATCGGACTCTTCGTTTCGATTGCAAGGCGGGAATGACGCGGACGCCGCGCCGCCGCATCCCCGCACCCTAGGCTGGTTCGGCACCACCGCGCTTGCGATGGGGGGCAGCAACCAGAGCCTATTCCTCATGACCGCGCTGTTTGCCGGGCAGGGAGCGATCCCCGGTCAAGGCAGTGCGGCCGTACCCCTGTTGGTCGCTGGCTTGCTGCTCGCTTGGGCGGCAGCGCCCGGTTGGACCGAGTTGGTGCTCATGTATCCCAAGCGAGTGGGCGGAATTTCGGCTACTTGCGCCGAGGCGTTCCGCCCCTATAACCCCGTGCTCGCCAACCTAACCGGGGTTTGCTACTGGTGGGGCTGGGTGCCGACCTGCGGCTTGACTGCCATCTTCTCGGCGTCGGCGATTCACCAATGGTATCTGCCCGGCCTGCCGGTCGAGACCACGGCGTGCGCGTTGGTTTTGCTGTTTATGTTGGTGAATCTCCTCGGCGTCAAATGGGCGGCGCGGCTCGCCATTCCCATCGCCTGCACCTCCGCGCTACTCGCTTTCATCTCGTCACTGGCGCCGGTCATCGCCGGCACGGTCGACTGGCATCAGGCGAGCAGCTTCGAGCTGACGGTTCCGTTCCCCGGCTGGTTCGGTGAGCTCACCGCCCTCATGGCGGGGCTGTATCTCATCGGCTTCGCTGCGCCGGCGTTCGAGGCCGCGGCCTGCCACGTCGGTGAAACCAAAGATCCCACCAAGAACGTGCCGCGCGCCATGCTGGCGAGCGCGCTCATGGCTTCGGTGTACTTCGTGGTGCTGCCGATCGTGTGGCTCGGCGCGCTGGGTCCCGCGGAGCTGAGCCGCGACCTGATGCTGGTGTTGGGGCCCACCTTTGCGCCGGTGTTCGGCAGCCTAGCCAAGGCGGCGGCGATTTGGTTCATGATGTTCAACATGTTCCACGGCACCTTGCAGCCGCTGGCAGGTGCCGCGCGCACCTTGTCGCAGCTTGCCGAAGACGGACTGCTGCCTCGCTCGCTGGCTCGGCGTGGCCGCACCGACGCGCCGTGGATCGC
>CAZILI010000102.1:0-10658 GCA_964539965.1 uncultured Burkholderiales bacterium
GGATGACCGCACACTTTTGAACCGAGTCGCCGACTTGCGCGACCCATAGCGCGAGTGGGAACGAGAGGCCAGACTGACATGCGAACACGGGGCGTCGCGTTCTGGTCGATCGCGCTGATCGCGATCGAGGCGGCGGCGCTGGTCCGCCTCATGCTTGCAGGAGAGCCGACTGGCGGCAGCGCGCCGGCCGCTGCGTACGTCGCGGAGGCGTTTCCTACACCGAAGCTGGAACTGGCCGATGCCACCTGGTCGGTCGATCCGGCCGATCCGGGTACTAACTTACCGCCCGCCGGACGCTCGTTGTTCGACGCGCTGACGAGCGATGCGAAAGGACAACAGAGCGTGCTGTTCCCCTTCGATGCGCTGCTCGAGGGCTTGGCGCGGCGCGCGCAATGTCGCCATACACTCGACGGCGCATGGCGCGAGTGCTACCGTGCCGTGTTGATTCCGCTCGGGCGATCTCTGCAGCGCACCGCCGCCGGCGGCGAGTACTTCAAGTATCCGCGCTTGGTCTACGCAATGGACGCCGATCACGCGGGCGAGCCCGGCGCTGCGCTCGCCAAGGATCGCTTGTATCTCGGCTATCACGAGAAATCCAACGTGCTTGAGGTGATCAGCTACAACGAGGCGGCGGGCCGCTTCGAGTTTCAGCTGGTCAAAGACTATCGCGCCGGCGGCGCGGCCCGGGTGTTCTACGCCAATCGCGCAATCTGCAGCGCCTGTCATCAAAACCAAGCGCCGATTTTTTCGCGCCAAGTGTGGGACGAGACCAATGCCAATCGCGCCATCGCATCCCGTCTCGCTGGCGCGGGAAGCGCGCGCTACGGCGTCGAGCTCGATCGCGGCGTGGAGGTGCCGCAGGCGATCGACAACGCGACCGATCGCGCCAATCTGCTGGCCGCCTATCAGTTGTTGTGGCGGCGCGGCTGCGCCGGCGAGGCTTCGAGTGCAATCGCTTGTCGGGCGAGCATCTTGCTGGCAGCGCTGCAGTATCGCTTGTCGGGCGAGAGCGGTTTCGAGCGCTCTGCGCTGCGCGAGGCGTTCGAGCCCGTGACGGAAAGCCGCTGGCGCGCGCAATGGCCGAACGGCCTGCTCGTACCCAACGCGGACATTCCCAATCGCGATCCGTTGCAGCTGAACGACCCGGCCCACTTGCAGCATGTCGGCGCCGCGTTCGATCCGTTGTCGCCGCGCCCGCACTCGGAGCGCTGGCGGTGGGAAACCGATCGTTATCGCGCCGTGAAGGGGGTGGGCGAGTTTCTGTCCGATGCCGACATTCGGGCGCTCGACGACGCGCTCGCCGCACAAGTTGGAGAGTTCAAGCTGCGGACCTATCGTGCCGACTGTGTCTTGCAACGAAGAACCATCGCCGCGGCGCGCGAGCGGCTGAGCGCGCAGTGCGAGGGTGCAGACGGCTTGCGTGTCGAGCTGCGTGTCGAGCGCGGCGCGCAAGGCGGCTGGGGTGTTGCAGAGGGCGTATCGTTTCCCGAAGCCGACACGGTGGCGCGCCTCGACTTGCTAGCGGAAGGAGATAGCAACGCAAGCACGCTCGTATTCCGAGCCGTGCGCGGCGCGCTGCACGCGCGGCGTGCCGACGGCAACCTCATCGCGCGGGTGAGCTTGCAGATCGCGGCGCAACCAGCCAGGGCAGCGCTGGAGGTGAGCGTGCGCGAGGATTTCGCGCCCTTGCGCGGCGCGGTGGCGGAACTCGCACAGCAAGCTCGGACGCACACTAGCGAGGCGCTGGACGACGGGCCGTTTCGCCGCGACAAGGTCATGTCCGCGCTGTTCGCCTCGCTCGGGCTGCCCCCTCGCGCGTGGTGCTGCGATGCGTCGCAGGGGCCTGCGCCTGGGCTCGACGACGCGCCGGTTCAGGTGAACGAGCTGCAGGCCCAAGGTGCCGAGCCCGAGCTCACCTCCTTCTACCGCTTCTGCGGCCGCTGCCACGAGGGAAGCGATCGTTCGCCGCCGAATTTCCTGGGAGGCGATACGCGGCAGGTGGCGAAGCGTCTGCGCGCTTGCGCAGAGCGCGTCTACTATCGCTTGTCGATGTGGGGAGTGCCCGAATCGGCGCGGGAGAAATCTCCCATGCCGCCCATGCTCGCGCTGCGCACCTTGACCGCCGCCCCACAGGCGTGGCCGCACAGTGGGGAACTTGCGGCGCTTACGCGATACGCCGCCGGGCTGGCGGAGCAAGCCGGCGGCGCGCGCGCGGCGCAGTTGTTGCAACGGCCCTACGAATCGCTCGCGCCGTGCGCGGTGCAGGCGGGATAGGGATGAGACGACGGCGCGGCGCGAACGCACTCGGCGGGCGTGTCGGGCGGGGGGCGTGCGAGGAGGTCGACCTTGATCCTTGCGCGGCGCAAAGAGATGAACGGTTTCGGCTGGGGAGGAACTAACGATGGCGGCTTTCCAGGCTTTTGAGACGAGCGATCCGGGCCGCCGCTGGCGGCGGCGTTTTTGGTGGCTGCTCGTCTTGGTGGTGGCTGTCCCGCTGATCGGGGCGGTCTACGCCATCGCCCGCTTCCTGCCGAACGAGCCGGTCGACTATCCGACCGCCGACGAACATTTCAAGTATGGGTCGACCGGCGGCGAGCAAGAGATGGGTTTCCCCTACTGGATCTGGCAAGCCTTGCCGCAAGTGTGCGCCGAATTCCTGCCCGGCAAAGGCTATGCCTCACTGGGTTTGATCTACGAACAGGGCAAGGATCTACCGATCGGCGTGTCCAAGCGGCGCCACCTGGGCATCGACCGCGTGTTCCTCAACTGCGCGTCCTGCCACACCAGCACGGTACGCAAGAGCGCGCAAGCCAGACCCGACGTCGTGCTCGGCATGCCTGCGCATACTTTCGATATCCTGGCGTTCGAAAAATTCTTCTTCGATTGCGGGGTGAGCGGCAAATTCACCAAGGAGTATCTGATTCCCGAGATCGAGCGCGCGTCGGGGCGCAAGTTGAGCTTGATCGACAAGTACACGGTGTACCCGTTGGCGATTTGGATCATGCGCGAGCGTTTGCTGGCATTGCGCAGCCGCTTCGAATGGGCGTTGACGCAGCATCCATGGGGTCCGGGTCGGGTCGACACCTTCAACAACGCGAAGGTGCTGTTCAACTTCCCCATGCACAAATTACCAGCGGCGGAGATGAATGCGCCGGCCGACTTCCCTTCGATTTGGAATCAGGGTCCGCGCGAGGGGATGAACCTGCACTGGGACGGCAACAATACCAAGGTCGAAGAGCGCAACAAGAGCGCGGCCTTCGGCACGGGCACGACGCCACCGACCATCGACGTAGGCCGCATCGCCATCGTGGAGAAATGGCTGCGCGACACGGCCAAGCCGCCCGCTTTCAAGGAATATTTTTCTGTCGACGAAGTCAAGGCGGCCAAGGGCAAGCCCCTGTACGAGGAATATTGCGCAGGCTGCCACGGTAAGAGCGGGCAAGATTTCGTGCCGGCCGGCGGCATTCCCAAGCCGCAGTGCCTAAGGCCCGGCGAGAGCGACGAGGCGAGCTATGGCCCTCAAGTGGGCAAGATCACGCGCATCGACGACATCGCCACTGATCCGCAACGGCTCAATTCTTACACGTTCGATCTCGCTATCAATCAAAGTACCTTGTACGCCGGCTATCCTTGGCGTTTCTGTCACTTCCGCAAGACGTTCGGCTACGCCAACATGCCGCTGGACGGCTTGTGGCTGCGCGCGCCGTACTTGCACAACGGCTCGGTGCCGACTTTGCGGGACTTGCTCGAGCCGAACGCCAATCGACCGGCGAGCTTCTACCGCGGCAACGACGTGTACGATCCGGTTAAGGTGGGTTTTGTGTCCGATCGGCCGGAAGAAAACGGCCGCAAACTATTCAAGCTCGACACCGGCGTAGTCGGCAACGGCAACAAGGGGCATGAAGGCAAGGCGTACGGCACCGAGCTTGTGCCCGAAGAGAAAGATGCGTTAGTGGAGTACTTGAAACTCTTCTAGGCGCGGGCCTGGCACGCGCACAGACTTGATACTCGGGAAGGCTAAGCATGATCGAGGCGAAGAAGACCGGTTGGCGCTGGAGCAAGACTAAGAGCATCATCTTGCTGCTGCTGATTCTGGGCGCCGTCGGCGCCTACATCGGGTGGGATCGCGGCTTTCGCGAACATCCGCAGCCTGATTGGGTGAACTCTACTCCGGAACTGCGCTTCAAGTACGGCTCGATCGGCGCGGAGCACGACGCCGGCATCCCGTATTGGATTTGGTACGTGCTGCCGCGCGTGTTTCCGGAGAAGTTGCCTGGACCGGGCGGCTACGCCTCTCTGGGCGTGCCTTGGGAGCAGGGACAAGAAACCCCGGTCGGCTTCAGTAAGAAGACCATCGGCTTTCCCCGGGTGGCCAACAACTGCGCCGTTTGCCACACGGCGAGCTACCGCAAGTCGCCGAACGAGAATCCGACCTTCGTGGTCGCCGGACCTGCTCACACGACCGACGTCGAGGGCTATTTCCGCTTCCTGATCGACTGCGCCAAAGACGCACGCTTCAATGCCGACAACCTCATGCGCGAGATCAAGCTGGTCACCGAGCTGGACCTCATCGACAAGCTGCTGTACAGATTCTTCGTGATTCCGATTACCAAAAAGCGGCTCATCGAGCGTGAGGCGCAGTTCAAGTGGATTTATCGCAAGGATTTTCCCGACTGGGGGCGCGGCCGGGACGATGCGATGAATCTCACCAAGTACTTTATGATCAAATGGCCGATGGACGATACCTTCGGGCCCACCGACATGCCGTCGAACTGGAATCTGCAGAAATACGTGCACGACAAGGGTATGCGCATGAATTTCGCCGGCGACAGTCACGACGCCTATTCGGTCATCATGGATTCGGCGCTCGGCTTGCTCGGCGCGCCGCCCAAGCACAAGGACGAATTCCTCGGCCAAGTGAAATGGCTGCACGAGTACTTGGGCGGGCTGCCCGCGCCCAAATACCCGTTTCCCATCGATCAAGAGAAGGCGCTCAAAGGCAAGACGGTGTTCGATGCCAACTGCGCGCGCTGCCACGCGAGCGAGCGTACGGGCACGCCGATTCCAATCGCCGAAGTCGGCACCGATCCGGATCGCATCGCCACGTGGGGCAAGGAGGCGGCGGTAGCGTCTAACAAAGTCGTGCGCGACATGGGCATCGAGCGGTTGGGCTTGGTAGAGGCGCCGCTGGTCGGCTACATCGCGGCCTTTTTGGACGGCATTTGGCTGCGCGCGCCGTACTTGCACAACGGCTCGGTGCCGACCTTGTACGATCTGCTGCAGCCGGTGGAGCAGCGGCCGAAGTCCTTCCGGCGCGGCTACGATGTGTACGATTCCGGCAAGATCGGCTTCGTATACGAAGGAGCGGAAGCGCAGCGAGTCGGCACGTTGCACGAAGTAAGCCAGAAGGGTGGGAGCAATCAGGGCCACACCTTTGGTTCAGAGCTTCCGAACGAAGACAAAGATCTCTTGTTGGAGTACTTAAAGACTCTCTAGGGTGAAGCGAGTGAGAGCACCGAACTACAAGCAAAGTATGTCCCGAGCGCGACGCAAGACGCTCGCGGCGGCGTTTTGCGCGGCTGTCGCACTTGCGTGCGCGCCAACGTGGGCCCAGGTCACCAGCGGCAAGCGAATCGTGCTGCTTGCGCAAAATCAAGCGCCGGTCACGTCGGTCGCGTTCAGCCCGGACGGCAAGCGCCTGGTAACCGGGCATCACGACGAAAGCGTCACCTTGTGGGACTTGAGCAGCGCCGAGCCGAACAAGCAACTGCTCGGCAAGCATCGCCGGCCCGTCACGAGCGTCGCTTTCAGTCCGGATGGGCGCATCGTTGCCTCCGCCGGCATCGACCGCAACGTCATGCTGTGGGACACGGCCAAGCGTGCCCGACTCGGCCAGCCGTTGCGGCATCCCGGCATCGTGCACATGTTGGCGTTCGAGCCCAAGCGCGGCGTGTTGGGTACGGTGAGCGCGGGCAAGCACGTCAAGGTGTGGGATCTCGCCATGCTCGATGCGCCTACCGAAGCGTTCGCCGCCGATCTCGACGCCGCTTACTTCATCGCCTTTAGCGCGGATGGGAGCCTCGCCGCGACGGCGAGCGGCGACAACAACGAAAACGTTTTTGTCTGGAGCACCGGTGAATGGAAGCGGCAAGGGGCCGCCCTGACCCACCCCGGCCAAGTCCATGCGCTCGCATTCGCTCCGCAAGGCAACACGCTCGCCTCGGGTGGGTGGAGTGTGGTGGCCTTGTGGGACGCCGCCGCCCAGGGCCCGCTCGCTCAGTTGCAGCACGCCGCGGATGAGTCGGTGCAATGTCTCGCCTTTAGTCCGGATGGTGCGACCTTGGCCGTAGGGCTCACCAATCAGCGCATCGTACTGTGGGATGTCGCCAAGCGGCAGCGCCGCGCCGACTTGTCGGGCGGTCACCAAGATGAGGTGTGGAGCGTCGCCTTTCGCCCCGATGGGGCGATGCTTGCCTCGGCGGCGAAAGACGGCACGATTGCGCTATGGCAACTGGAGGTGACTCGATGACGCGACACGCAGCGTGGTTGTGCGCACTGGTTTTGCTCGCCGCTCTCGGCGCTGTCGGTGCGCTGCCCGCGCGCGCGTCGATTGCCGTGTTGGTCAGCGTGCTCAAGGCCGAAACCGACGGCGAGAACAACTTCCGCCTCGCTACCGAGTCGGAAGCGCGTGAAGTCACGCTAATTCGTGACGATACCTTGCTCTTGCCTCGCCCGGAGCTGCCGCTGGAGAAGGGCGATCAGATCGAGACCGGGCCAACCACGGCGGCGCTGCTGCGCTACACCGAGGGGCACGAGGTACTGCTCACGCCGAACACGCAAGTCAAGCTCGGCTCGGTGCGAGTCTTGGCCGGCGAAGTGCTGGTGCGCCCGCGCGGCGCGTTTCGCGTCGAGACAGGTTTTCTCGCGGCCAGCGCCACCAACGGCGAGTTTTTGTTTCGCGCCGATGCGGGCGGTGAGCGGGTCGAGTTGATCGTCTCCGACGGGGCCGTGGTGTGCGAGTCCAAGGGCGGCTTGTGGTCTCCGGTGCGGGTGGCCGCGGCGGAGCGCTTGAACGCGAGCGCGGTCGGCGCGCCAGAGGCCAGGGGTGAGCAGCCCGGAGATTCGACCGGCATTCTGTTCCGTGGGCCGGGTAACAGCCAGGTGCAGAAACTTCCGGCGCGCGGCTTCGAGTTGGCTCGCATACAGCGCTTGGCTCGCCAGCTTTCACCCTGAAGTCGGCGTGCGCTGTCGATCGCACGCCGCTATCGATCGTCTCGTCTAGGGAATCTTCAAGGTCCCCAAAGTTGTGCCTACGTGCTGAAAGTAGCCGTTCGGCTGTGCCACGTCGATTTGAATCGCATAGACATAGTCTCCGCGCAACCAGGTGCAGTTGAGCGGGTAGCTGCTGGGCACCACACGGATGTTGTAGAGCCCACCACCCAAGTTGACGAACTGTGTGGCCATCATCGCGCACCCGCCCGGTGGGGCGCTCGTCGTCGTAAGGATCCATCCTGCAGGCAGAATGATCTGGCGCGTTCCGTCGCCGACGGTTGCGCCGAGATTGGGTACCGGCTCGGAATACAGCGTCACCGCGACGGTGATCATGGCCGAGGTTGCGATACTCGCCCCGAATTCTCCGGCGCTGGCGTTCGCTCGGTTGGCTTCCGTTCTCAGTTCATCGGCCAGCGCCGGCTGCACGCCTGCCGCACAAAACGTTGCCGCTATTGCGATCCTAACTAGGCGGTTTCTCATCTGGTCCTCTATGGTTATTGACTGACACGCTCACGCCTCTCAACGGCGAAGGGCACCTTCCTTCTTGCGCGCGTGAAATCCGCGAGAGGCCGGCCTTGGTCGTTGCGGTTACGCTCGCCCTTACACAACAATATGCATATGCATCTATATGCAAATCAGATGCGCTTGACCGGGAAGCGCTTCTGCACCAACATTAGCGGACCTAGCCTTGCTGCCCAGCGCAATTTCATGCCGAAGAAGGCCGAAGTCGATCTGCTGCAAAACCGCTTTCGGGGGCTGGAGTGCCATTGCGGCAATTTGCGCCGCGCCTCCCGCATAGTCAGTCAAATCTATGACAACGCGCTGCGTCCGATCGGCCTGCGCTCAACCCAGCTGACCGTGCTGTTCGCGGTACTAGCGCTGGAGCCCGCTTCCACGCGCGTACTCGCCTCGATCATCGTCATCGACTCCACCACGCTGAGTCGCAACCTGCAAGTTCTTAAGCGGCGTGGCCTGCTGCAAACGTCACCGGGTTCGGACCGACGCGAGCAATTGGTTTGCCTGACGCCGAAGGGCCGAGCCATCTTGCAAGGCGCGTTTCCGCTTTGGGATCGGGCGCAGGACACGATCGCGCAGCTTCTGGGCGATCGCCACACCGACATGCTGAACAACGGCTTGACCAAGCTTATCGCCGCCAGCGGCGGCCCGGTCGGTCCGTCGGCCAGCAGGATCGCTGCGCTGCCGAAGGTCCGCACTAAGCGACCGGCACGCCGCCGCTCGTCCTCCTAAGCGCGGCTTCGGTCGCCCCCTTCTTCGATCCCGGTATTTCCTGGCTGTCGATAGATAGATGCATAAGCATCTATTGATATGCAACGACCCGAACCGAAGCAGTTTCTTCTTGCTGTGCTTCCCGCCGCACCCGAGATTCGATTCCGCCGGCAATTTGTGCGCCGTATATCGCATCTGGAACGGCGAGACGTGTGGCACCTTCTTCCGCGGCGGCCCGTCGGGTCTGCGATATGTTCAATTCGGAGGGGGCTAGGCGAGAGCAAGTGCGGGTGATCGCTCGCCGGGACAGAGCCACTAGGCGATCTTCTTAGAGCGGTTCGCAGAGGAGGTATCGTGTGGGGCTCCTGCGGAAGAGCCCGCTCTCTTCCGTTGCGCAATCGCCGAGCGCACTGCTGATCTAGATCAAACTTCTTCGAGCCGATCGTGCAAGAATGGAAAACCTTGCTTGTCTGGATGGAGGATGATCATGGGTAAATTGAAACAAGTGATGGCGGTGACCAGCGGGATGCTGGTCGTCGTAGCGGCTCAGGCGGCAGAGGCCAAGCTGCCGAAAACCAAAGTGACACTCGAGACTTGTATCGCGGCAGTCATGGCGGCACACAGCGGAGTGTTACGCAAACTTGAAGCGAAATCGGAGAAGGGCGTGCCGATCTACGAATTCGATGTCGAAAGCCCCGACGGCAAGGCATGGGACATCGAATGCAGCGCGCGCACCGGCAAGGTGGTGGAGATCGAACAGGAGGTGAAGAGCGCGGACGATCCGCTGTTCAAGGACAAAGCGAAGGTCGGCCTGGAGGATGCGCAGAAAAAGGCTTTGGCAGCGCATCCGGGCGAGATCATGGAGACGGAGTTCGAGATCGAATCAGACGGCAAGGCTTCCTACGAGTTCGACATCAAAACCAAGGGCGGTAGGGAGTGGAAAGTCGAAGTCGATGCCGGCTCGGGCGAGATCGTCGAAGCCAATGAGGAGTTCTATCAGATCGGCGCGGAATAGGCGCAAGCGCGGGTCCGTGTATCGGACGCCCCTGCCTAAGTTGGCGAACGCCCGCGGCGCGGCTTGAGGCGAGGTTCCCTTAGCCGTGTACTAGCAGAACGAGTGCGATCGCCCCGGTCGCGCTCGTGACCAACACATAAGGCAGCGCCATCCACACCATGCGCAAATAGGATAGCCGGATCAATCCGGCGAGTGTGGAAGTGAGCAAGAAGAGAAATGCGGCCTGACCGTTCGGCGTCGCCATGCTCGGGATGTTGGTTCCTATTGCGACGGCTACCGCGTGCGCGTCCAGCATCGAGCGGCTCAGCAGCCCGCTGTCGTATGCATCCTTGATCTGGTCGATATAGATGGTTGCAACGAACACGTTGTCGCTCACCGCGGACAGCAGCCCATTGGTGAGATAAATGGTCAAGGCTTGCGCCTGGGTGTCCATGGTGAGCGCCCACGCGATGATCGGCGCGAACATGTGCTGCTCATGGATGACGGCGACGATTACGAAAAACACCACGAGCAGGGCTGCGAACGGCATCCCCTCTTGGAAAGCCCGTGCGATCCGATGCTCTTCGGTGACGCCGTTCATGGTGCTTGCCACCACCAGCACGGCGAGACCGAGCAGCCCGATTTCGGCGATGTGCAGCGCGAGCGCCAACACCAGGCAGATGGCGACCATCGCCTGCGTGAAGATCTGCACACGCTGCCGAGGCGGCATCTGCAGTAGCGCGCGACGTTGCTGCGCCTCAAGCGCTACGCGCACGCTAGGGGGCATGTCCGCGCCGTAGCCGAACAAGCGGAAGCGCTCGACAACGGCACAGGTCAGCAGCCCGGCGGCGAAGATGGTCGACGACAGCGGCAACACTCGCCGCGCGTACTCAACAAAGTCCCAGCCGACTCGCGCGCCGATCACGACGTTCTGCGGCTCGCCGACCAGGGTCCAAATGCCGCCGAGGGTAGTGCCGACCGCCCCGTGCATCATCAGGCCGCAGAGAAACTGTCGTAGCTGATCGAGCTCTTGCCGGTGCTCGGCGCGCAGGTCGCCGTCGTGAGCGACATCATGGTCGTCCGCCGCGCCGCGGCCCGAGGCCATGCGATGGTATATCTCGTAGAACCCTATGACGGCGGTGATAAGCTGCTTATCACCGCCGTC
>CAZILI010000103.1:0-10546 GCA_964539965.1 uncultured Burkholderiales bacterium
GGCAAGAACTCCGCCGATATTCGCATGGTGGTCGACGCACTGGACCTTTGCTATACCAAGTCGCACGTCGACACGTTCGTGATTATCAGCGGCGACTCGGACTTTTCCCCGCTGGTGAGTAAGCTGCGCGAAAACAACAAGAACGTGATCGGGGTCGGGGTGAAGAAATCGACTTCCGATCTGTTGATCGCCAACTGCGACGAATTCATCTACTACGACGATCTGGTACGCGAGGAAAAGAGCAAGAAGCGATCAACCCGAAAGAAGTCCGCGCCCAAGGCGCCCAGCGCGAGCGCGACCGCCGGCCAGGGCGAAGCCAAGCATGAAGAAGAGGACAAACGCCAGCAGGCGCTCGACCTCGTGCTCGAGACGGTAGAAGCGCTGGTGGCCGAGCGCGGCGAGGAGGAAAAGATCTGGGGCTCTATGGTGAAACAGGCCCTGCGTCGACGCAAACCCGGGTTCAATGAAAACTACTACGGCTTTCGCTCGTTCAACGGCCTGCTCGAGGAAGCCCAAACACGTCGCCTGCTAGCGCTTGAGCGTGACGAAAAATCGGGCGGCTACATCGTGCGCCCCAGCATCGCAGAGGCGGTCCTCGAATAGCACTCGAACGCAGGGGCAGGTCGCTAGCCGAGCTTGCGCAATTCGAAGAGTAGCTCCAGCGCCGCCTTGGGCGTCAGGTCATTCGGATCGATCTCGGCGAGCCGTTGCAACGCAGGGTGGGTATCCGGCGCCGGCATGGAACTCGCGCTAACGAAGAGATCGCCCTGACCACTGCGCAGCACGGCTTCGTCTTCGAGTTGTTTCAGCCGCTGCTTCGCCAGGCGGACCACCGCCGCCGGCACGCCCGCCAGTTGCGCAACCTGGATGCCGTAGCTCTGGCTCGCCGGGCCTTCCGCGATGGTGTGCAAAAAAACGATACGCGACTCGTGCTCGACCACTTCGGCGTGAACGTTGGCGATCTGTTTGAGTTCCTGGGCGAGCCGGGTGAGTTCGAAGTAGTGGGTCGCAAACAGCGTGAAAGAGCGATTCTTCTCGACCAAGTGGCGTGCCATCGCCCACGCCAAGGCGAGGCCATCGAAGGTCGAGGTGCCGCGGCCGATTTCGTCGATCAGAACCAAGCTTGCAGCGGTGGCCTGATGCAGGATGGCCGCCGCCTCGGTCATCTCGACCATGAAGGTCGACCGCCCCCCGGCGAGATCGTCGGCCGCGCCGATGCGGGTGAAGATGCGATCGACAGGGCCCAGCCGCGCAGATTGTGCCGGCACGAACGATCCGCAATAGGCGAGCAGCGCGATCAGCGCGGTTTGCCTCATGTAGGTCGACTTGCCACCCATGTTCGGCCCGGTAATCAGCAGCATCTGGCGCGCGCGACTGCAGCGTGTGTCGTTCGGGATGAACTCCGTGTTGCTCTGCTCGACCACCGGATGGCGACCGGCGGTGATCTCGAGCACCGCTTCTTCGGTGAATTCGGGTGCCACCCAGTTGAGTCGCACCGCGCGCTCGGCCAACGCCGCGAGCACGTCGCACTCCGCCAGCGCGCGGGCAAGCGCCTGTAAGCGGGGCAAGTGCGGCATGAGCTTTTGCAGCAACGCCTCATACAGGAATCTCTCGCGCGCAAGCGCGCGCTCGTTGGCCGATAGCGCCTTGTCTTCGAAGGCCTTCAGCTCAGGGGTGATATAGCGCTCCGCGCCCTTTAGTGTTTGTCGGCGTCGATACTCGGCCGGCACTTTCTCGGCGTTCGCATGGGTGACCTCGATGTAGAAGCCGTGCACGCGATTGAATTCCACACGCAGGTTGGCGATACCGGTGCGCGAGCGCTCACGCGCCTCCAAATCGAGCAGGAACGTACCGCTGTTGCTTTGGATGGCGCGCAGTTCGTCGAGCTCGGCGTCGTAGCCCTCGCGGATTACCCCGCCCTCGCGCAGTGTCGCCGCCGGTTCGTCCTGGATCGCCGCACGCAGTAAGCGCTCGAGTTGGGCGTCCGCCACCGCATCGGCTGCGAGTTCGCCAAGGCGCGAATTAGTCGCGGCAAGGAGAGTCTCTCGCAAGCGGGGCAAGACGCTACAGCCGTCACGCAGCGCGGCCAGATCGCGCGGCCGCGCAGTAGTGAGCGCGATGCGCCCGGTGATGCGCTCGACGTCCGCGAAACCCCGCAGTGCCATACGCGCCTGCTCGGCGAGCAAGCCCGCCTGCGCGGCGAGCGTCGCGATCGCGCCTTGACGCGCCCGCACGGTCTCGATGTGGCGCAGCGGATGATGCAGCCAAAAGCGGAGCAAGCGCGCGCCCATGGCGGTGACCGTCGCATCGACGACCGACAGCAACGTGGGCGCAGGCTCGCCTCGCAATGTCTCCGATATCTCCAAGTTGCGGCGCGTCGCCGAGTCGAGCTGGATGAACTCGCTCTCGCTCTCAGCGTGCAGGCTTTGTACGTGCGGTAGTGCAGTGCGCTGCGTGTGCTTCACATAGTCGAGCAGCGCCCCAGCGGCGGCGAGCGCGTCCGAAAGATGGCCGACGTCGAACGCGGCGAGATCGAGTACGCCGAACTGTTGACACAGGTTGCGTTTCGCCGAGTCGAGGTCGAACGCCCAGACCGGACGAGGCTTGCGCGCGACCTTCACATGCTCGGGAAGCAGGCTTTGGGCGTCCTCGGGCTGAATGACTTCTGCCGGACGCAGCCGCTCCAGTTCGGCGGCAAGCTGCGCCGGTTTGATCTCCTTCACGCGGAAATCGCCGTTGGCGAGGTTGAGCCACGCCAGCCCGAGCCGCGCATCGGCCGGGTAGAGCGCCAACAGCAGGCTATCGCGCCTATCGTCCAGCAAGGCGGCGTCGGTCAGGGTGCCGGGAGTGACGATGCGGGTGACCTTGCGCTCGACCGGCCCGCGGCTCGTGTTGGGGTCCCCGATCTGCTCGCAAATCGCCACCGACTCGCCTAGCTTGACCAGCTTGGCGAGGTAACTCTCTACCGAATGGAACGGAACGCCCGCCATCTTGATTGGGACGCCGGCCGATGCACCGCGACGCGTGAGAGTGATGTCGAGTAAGCGCGCCGCGCGTTCCGCATCATCGTAGAACAACTCGTAGAAGTCTCCCATGCGGTAGAACAACAGCATGTCGGAATACTCCGCCTTGATGGCGAGGTATTGCTGCATCATCGGTGTGTGTTGCGTGATCCCGGCCTTTTCGGGACCATGGCTGAGCCGGTTATCTTTGTCAGTAACGTCTTGTGGTTTCAAGGGAAGTCTTACCTCGTGGGTGGATTTCTGCTTGACAATGGCCAAGTTCTTGCAAGTGTTCCTGGGACGCCCGCCGTCGCCAAGGATCGTTGACGTATCATTGCCTGGATTGTTTCCGGTACTTTGAGCGATCCAGGGGGGAATCGTATGGGGCTCGCAATGCGCGCAACACTCATTACTCTCGCCTGGGCGTTGCTTTGGTTTGGTCGTATGGTCTGCGCCGCCGAACCGGCTGTCAAATTCGAGTTCCCGGAACCTAAATCACCGCAGTTGAAACGCGAGTGGAAAAAGGAGATGGAGAACAGAGCCGAGGACCAAAATGCGGCCGAATTCTTCGACAAGCTATTCCTATGGCCACGCCCGTTAGTCATCTCAATCGAGGAATGCAACGCGAAAAAAACGTTCTACAGCTCCAAGGGCAGCAAGATCACGATGTGCTACGAAACATTGCTGGACTTGCGAGAGCAAGCGCGCAAGAGATTTCCCAAACCGACCGAGCGCGCTTTCGCGGAGCGGATGGAAGAAGTAGCGCTTTTCTTGCTCTTGCACGAACTGGGACACGCGGTCATCGACATGTTCGCAGTCAAGTTCAGTGGCCGCGAGGAAGACGTCGCCGATCAAATTGCCACGAAGATTCTTCTGGCGTTTGCCGACCCGGAGCTGAAGGTATCGGCGGTCGCATGGTATTTTGAGCAGGGAGAAAACCCAATTGTCGAAGATGCGCTTGCCGATGCTCACTCGCTCGACCGACAGCGCCTGTACAACGTACTTTGCTGGGCGTACGGTAGCAACACCGAGAAGTACGCGCAACTGGCCGAGGACATACCGGAGCTGCAAGCAAGATCGAGCGGTTGCAAGCACGAATACAAAAAGCTCGCGGAATGGTTCGCGGAAACCTTGAAACCTTATCTCGGCGCCCTAGGCACTGCCCTGCTGCTAGACACAAGTGCAAGCGAGCCGCGGAGCGCGCCCAATATCAAGCGACAGCCCGAGGCGTCTGTAGACGGCAATAGATTCGAAGTAGCGCAAGGCGGCAGTTACGCGCATCCGAGATATCCGGGTTACGTCCTGAGCCTCAACGGTTCGCGCGTCTCGATATTGCTCCCTCCCGGGGCTCAGGGGGTAGCGTGGGATATGCGGCAATTGCCCGAGTCGGAGTGGGCCCCTCTCACAGAACCGAACGGTAGAGCCGTGCCGGTGCAGTTAATGCGCAATGGCAATCGGTTGTTCGCGAGATGGGTACAGTGAGGCGATGAGCCGCACAAGATTGGGCACGAAACGAGTCCCCTCCGGCGGCAAGTCGCCGTATGCGTGCGGGAATTGGCTTGCGGTGACGCTCGACTAGAGTTGCAGGCGCATTCGGCGCCTTTCTCTAATCCAACTGGTCGCGGACGACCAATGCCGGTAGGCGCGCTAGCGCGGGCTACTTGCTGAACCCCTGAGCCGTGCCTTTTCCCCAGGGACACCCCGCCTAGCAGGTACGGCCATTTCGTCGCAAACGCGGCTCATGCAGGGCTTTCAGAGGTTCCCCTAGGCCACTCGGCGGCCTGCCTGCCTACCCGAAAAGACCCCGTACAAGCGGCCGGAGACAGGCGCTGCGTGCCTCCTCGCGCAGCGGAGAAGATTACCCCCTTGTAGAGACCCCGGATTGCACGCAGAAAGCACGGCGATTTGACACCGCCTGCACGCGCGCCTCAGTACCCTGACAACTCAGAGAACGTGAGCTTCGCCTCCGTTCGATTCGACCGAAAACGCAGCGTGCCACCAACTTTACTCAAGGAGGACAACATGAATACCGCAACTCTGCTCAGCCCTTCGTCCACCGCGTCCGAAGTCCGTTCCGGGTCACCTAGACCGGCGCTGGCCTGCGCGGCCCTGCTCGGCGTCGCGCTTCTGGCCAATCCGGCCGCACACGCCTTCGCCGCAACCGGTCAGATCACCGAGTTTCCGCTTCCTGTGGTAGCGGGCGTCACCTCCGGCCCCGAGAGCATCACGGCCGGTTCCGACGGCAATCTTTGGGCGGTGGAATCCGGCGGAAACAAGATTGCGCGGATCACGCCTACGGGTGTCATCAAGGAATTTCCGTTAGCCGCGGGCTCACTGCCCTTGGGAATTACCGCCGGCCCGGACGGAAATCTGTGGTTCACCCCGCGCGGCGGTATCGGACGCATCACCCCGAGCGGTGTCGTGACAATCTTCCCGCTCAACACCATTCCGCACCAAATTACCGCAGGCCCGGATGGCAATCTCTGGTTCACGGATAACTTCCGCGGCAATATCGGCCGCACTACGCCGGCAGGCGTGATTACCTTGTTTCCGATCCCGACTCGCCCCGGCGGCGGTAGCAGCCAGCCGGTGGGCATCGCGGCGGGCCCCGACGGCAATATTTGGTTCACCGAGTCAAACCCGGGTGCGCACAAGATCGGTCGCATCACCCGAACCGGCGTAATCACGGAGTTCACCGTCGCGACGACGGGCAGCCTGATAGGAATCACCGCCGGCCCCGACGGAAACCTGTGGTTCACCGAAAACAACAATCCCGGCGTCGACAAGATCGGCAGAATCACTCCCTCGGGCGTGATCACCCAATTCTCGATTCCGGCGGTGGTCGATCCGATACCGCGCATGATCGTGTCGGGCGCCGACGGCAACCTTTGGTTCACCGAGAGCAATTCCGGCGCAAATAAGGTCACGAGAATGACACCACTCGGCACATTTACCGAGTTCACTGTGCCGACGCAGTTCTCTAGTCCCCTCGGCTTGACGGTAGGTCCCGACGGCAATATTTGGTTTACTGAAGGCAAAGGGAAGATTGGCCGGTTGCAGGCTTCGGCCGCGAGCACGACCTACGCGTTGCACCTGCCGAGCGGGTTTGTTGCCAAAACCAAAGCCGTGCCCCAAGGACAGACGCTGGTTTGGCTCGATGGGGTTGGGGGCCTCTCGCAGGTGCGGCAGAGCAACACCCCACCCATCTTCGATTCGCTACCACGTGCGACCGGGTCGACCTTCTCGGTTCGCTTTCCCGCGGCTGGCACCTACGCCTACCAGGACCCCTTGCACGCCACCCACACGGGCACGGTCACCGTGGCTCCGAAGGTGTCTCCGGCGAGCGGAACTGCTGCGACGAGTTTTGTCGTGACGTGGGCAACCGGCACCGGCAACGTCGTGCCTCTGGGCTGGGTCATGGACGTCCAGGTGAAGACTCCGGGCTCGGCTGCGTTTGTGCCCTGGCAAACCGCCGTGCTGACCAAGTCCGCGACGTTCGTGGCGGCCGCGGGCATCGGAGCGTATCAATTCCAGGCTCGGATACGTCTGCCAGCGAACGGCACCGCCTCCGGTTGGTCGCCAATCGCCTCGATTACCGTCCGCTAGGCGCGAAACGATCGGAGGGCAGAGAACGCCCTCCGATCTCAAACCTGACGAACCTCTGAACCAGTCCTCCATGAACCGCGTTTCCGACGAAACGGCCGTAGCTACTAGGCGGGGCGCTGGAGCGCGGAGCAGGGGCCGCCGGAGCCTGGAAGAGGGGTCCCCATCGCTTGGCGATGGGGATCTGACCGCGCAGGCGGCCATAAGCGGCCGGCGGCCCCTTGCGTCCGTCTGCGGTCGCATCCACCCAGCACTGCCATGCATCGCGCAAGAGCATCGTTGCGGCCACGTGGGACTGGTTTAGAGGTTCCCTAGGAGATCGACCATGTCTACTCAGACTTCAAAAAAGCCAGCAGGGTTTGAAGCGGCGCCCTTGTCACCTCAGCGCGCCTTTGTGGTGCACTTCCACGCGGCGGCCCGCGAAGGACAAGTCCCGTCGAGCGGTCGCGTCGAGCATGTCATGTCAGGCAAAGTCCATCACTTCCAATCTTGGCTCGAGTTGGCGGCGTTCGTCGCGCAAACACTGGGCTAGTTCAACGCGGTCCGCCTCATCAGAGGCCAATTCTCCGGTAGTTCTCTCGGCTGCGACGCACCGGGATCTCGCGACATGGGTGAACTAGGCGTGCGATTCGGGTAAATTGGCCGCACCCCAAGTTTCACAGAAAAACTAAGGAGACCGAGATGCGTACAGGGGAGGGGTTCGTTTTTGGCGCTTTTCGCCTGGACGCCACGAACCAGCAACTGTGGCGCGGCGACGAAGCGATCCCTGTGCGTCCCAAGCTATTCGCCGTGCTGCGTTACATGGTGGAAAACCAGGGGCGCTTGGTCACCCGAGACGAGCTGTTGCGCGCAGTGTGGGGTCGCGTTCACGTCGGGGAGACTATGCTTCGCGGCACCATGCGTGATCTGCGCGCGATCCTCCAAGACGACGTCGACGCGCCGCGCTTTATCGAAACGGTTCCGCACCGCGGCTATCGCTTCATCGCCCAAGTGGGCAACCTTCCTGCGCAGCCGCTCGCTCGGCGCGCCGCCGTGCGGTCAGAAGCCGCGGGCACCTTCGTCGAGCGCGAGGCGGAACTCGAGCAACTGCGGGAGTGGCTAAGCCAGACGCTGGACGGCCACCGTCAAGTGGTCTTTGTAACTGGCGAACCCGGAATCGGCAAGACTACGCTCGTGGACAGCTTCGTGGCGCTGCTGCCGCACACCAACGGCAGCATCGTCGGCCGCGGTCAATGCGTCGAACAATACGGTGCTGGGGAAGCCTATTTGCCGGTTCTCGATGCGATCGGGCGCATGTGTCGCCAGCGCGAGGGCAAGCGGGTGTTGGCCGTTCTCAATCAGTATGCACCGACCTGGCTGGTGCAAATGCCGGCCCTGCTGAGCGATGCCGAATTGCAGACCATGCAACGCAAGGTTCAGGGCGCTGGACGCGAGCGCATGCTGCGGGAAATGGCCGAGGCTTTGGAGGCGCTCGCCGCCGAAGTCCCTATCGTCCTGGTTTTCGAAGACCTGCATTGGAGCGACCACTCCACCTTGGACTTGATCGGCTTGTTGGCCCGCCGGCGCGAATCCGCCCGGCTTATGATCGTGGGCACCTATCGGCCGGCCGACGCCATCGCTAGCGGTCATCCGTTGCGAGGGCTCAAGCAGGACTTGCACAGTCACGGCCAGTGCCGCGAGCTGCCGCTCGGATTTCTCTCCGAGCAAGCCGTGCATGAATACCTTACGGCCCGCCTCGATGTCGATCCCGCGCACGACGCGGCGTTCGCCGGGCTTGTCACGGCAGTGCATCGACGCAGCGACGGAAATCCGCTCTTCATGGTAAACATCGCGGACTATCTGGTCGCGCATGGAACCATGGCCGACAACGGCAAAGGTATGGAATTCGCCAAGGCGGCCGAGGAAGTCGCGGTGCGTGTCCCGGAAGGTCTGCGGCAACTCATCGAACGGCAATTGGAGCGATTGCCCATTGAGGAGCAGCGATTGCTGGAAGCCGCCAGCGTGGCCGGCGCGACGTTCTCTGCGGCGGCGCTGGCGGCGGGCCTGGATGAGTCGCTCGACCGGGTGGAGGAACGCTGCGATGAGCTTGCCCAGCGCAACCAGTTTTTGGACGCACGCGGCACGACCTCCGTTGTCGAGGGAGCGCCGGTCGGCTATTACGAGTTTCGTCACGCGCTCTATCAGCAAGCCCTCTACAACCGCTTGCCTAGTGCACGGCAGGCGCGATTGCATCGGCGCATCGGCGAGCAAGAAGAGTCGCTGTATGGTGACCGGGCGGCGGAGCGCGCGGCGCAACTGGCGGTGCACTTCGAGCGCGCCCAAGAATACGCCCGCGCCGTACCCTATTTGAAACGCGCCGCCGAGAACGCGCTACGCCGCAGCGCTTTTCAAGAAGCGATTGCGCTGCTCGAGAAAGCTTTGCAATTGCTCGACTCGCTGCCCAAGAGCAAGGAATGTATCGAACAAGAACTCGGCTTGAGGATGTTGCTGAGCACACCGCTAGTGATGACCAAAGGTTATGCGTCCGCGGAAGTGGAACAGGTGACTTCTCAGGCGCGCGACTTGAGCCGGCGCTTAGAGGAAAGCCCTGCGCTATTGCCCGCGTTGATCCGCATGACGCGTTTTTACTTTGTACGCGGTGAACTCGATGACGCCGCTGAACTCGGGGAACGCTGCGTGCGCCTCGCGGAAAGCGCGCCGGGCGCGGCGCAACTGATCGCAAGCGCGCTGATGGGTTGTATTCGCTACAGCCGCGGCGAACTGCTCGAGGCACGCAAACACACGCAACGTTGCATCGCTGCCTACGATGTTGATAAGCATGGCTCAATCGCCGTGCTTTTCGGCGACGATCCGGGCATCATGAGCATGACCTTCGACGCGGTCATTCTATGGGCCATCGGCTATCCCGATCAGGCCAAGGCACGGATCGAACAGGCACTGCTACTCGCCGAACGGATCGCGATTCCTTACTGCAAAGGCTTTGCGCTGATCATGGCCACCTGGATTCACTTGTATCTGCGCCGGCTTGAAGCCGCAGCGGCCCATCTCGAAGAACTGGTACAACTTTCCACCGCGCACGGATTTCAGTTCTTGCTGGCGCAGGCATTCGGGTTACGCGGATGGCTGTTGTTGGAACAGGGTGTCGATTTGGATGCTGCCATCGAATCGCTAGAGCGAGGTTTGGCCGCCCTAACGCAAACCGGCGTCGCGATCGGGAAACCGCGCCTGCTGTGCAGCTTAGCCGAGGCCTTGGCGCGCAAAGGAGACGCCGAGCGCGCCCTTCACACGATCGACCAGGTGCTCGCCCTGTCGACAGAGTCGGTGCAGCGCATCGATAAGCTTCAGGCCCTTCGCATAAAGGGTGAACTCTTGCTCGAGCACGCGGTGGCCGTCGCCGCGCCGAGTCCCGCCGCCGCAGGGACAGCCCCTGGCGCGACCACCCAGCTCCAAGCCGAGGCATACTTCAGGGAAGCGATAGAAATCTGCCGCGCGCGCAGCGCGAAATCGCTCGAGTTGCGCGCGACGATGAGCCTGTGCCGTCTGTGGATAGAACAGGGCAAGACGCGCGAAGCGCAAGCGGTGTTAGCCGAACTCTATGGCTGGTTCAGCGAAGGTTTCGACACCGTCGCGCTGCGCGAGGCAAAACACCTTTTGCAGGAAGTCACTCTGGCGGCGAAAAGCTAGCGCGTCCTTCGACGCAAATGTCGAAGATCGTTCACGCGGTCGTGGCAAGTGAGCAGGTCGGTTGTACTATGGGGCTCTGACCGGTACACCGTACGATATCGCTAGCAAGCAGTCGTGATCGGCCATCGTGTTGCAAAGGGCGGCGAACAGAATAGGAGGAGGAATCAAAGTGAAGACACTTCGGACAATGGGTCTCGCATTGGCGCTGGTCGCGTGCTTTATTGCGTTCGGCCAGGCGGCAGACCTGCCGAGCGCCG
>CAZILI010000104.1:0-6376 GCA_964539965.1 uncultured Burkholderiales bacterium
AGGAGGGATTCACCATCAACGGCGCGCGTAACCGGCTGGACGAGAGCAGCGCGGCGCCAAAGCGCACGCAACGCATGGACGGGGCGAAGCTGCGCGATGAGCTACAGGAAATCATCGATCTGCTACGGCACTAGCCCGGAGACAAGCCGGTCGGTATAATCGACCGCTGGTTCGGGGCGTAGCGCAGCCTGGTAGCGTACCTGCATGGGGTGCAGGTGGTCGCTGGTTCAAATCCAGTCGCCCCGACCAGCAACTCATTGAGTGGAATACATAAGCTTCTCTCGAAACGTCGTTTGGCAAACCTCTAGAGTTTTCGTAAGTTTTCGTAATTGTTCTTCTTCTGCGTTTCAAACAGATACAACTTACCCGCAAGTGTCGAGAGGCGCGCGAGAATTTCACTTAAGCCATTCCGCTCCGCGCACATCGCGATACCTATTCGTTACACACAAGGAATCGCGGATTGTGGAAGTGCACTTCATGCTTGATGCTCGATTAAGTGCATAAGCGTTCCCGTGAAGTGAAGCGGTTTCAAACGTCGTCGTAGGGCAAGAGCGTGTTACCGATCACATGCCGTTTCGGTGGACGGGAATGCTTCCGCATTAGGTAGGATTGCACCGCCTGCCGACGTGCAGGAGGGCAGCAAGCCATGGAAACGCGAGGACTACTCCGACGACCGCGAGCTGCTACGCAAGTGACAAGAGGATGCGATAGAGAACAGTCGTTTCAACCTCGGTGCATCACGAGCTTGAACGACTGTCTGCGTTTGAACCGATAAGTGGAAAAGCCGCGGCGGTCGAGCGTGAGAACGTCATTGACATTGAGCGCTTCGGCAAGTAGGACAAGCGTCGCGTCCGCGTAGTCCATCGGCGTATCCGCGTATTGCCATCAGCTTGCCCGGGACGATCTGGGCTGTTGCCGGAGTTCGCAGTGTGATGAGCTTGAGCCGTCAGACTACATCGCTTCACGATTCGCGCCGGCGAGCGCGCTTGCCCGGCGCTCGGGACAAGCGGCCACGGCGCGACCAAATCCGCTGCCCCAAGTGCATAAACGGCCCAAACCATCCCCAAAGGGGGGTTTTCATCCCACCACGGCTGCGATCGATCACGATTGACGATTCGCCAGCTCAGCCATAGACCAACGAGCAGGCAAAGCGCATTCCAGATAAGTCGCTGCCGTGGGGCATCGTTACGCATCCCAAGGCGATGGGGAGCCTGGACACTCCGAACTAGCCGTGTTCGATGTCGCTTTCCCGAAGGCGCCTGCACGGCGCCCTTGTCGCTTATGGGCGAGCGCAAGTGCGCCATTCGCAATGATATAGAATCCTTGCTTCGAGGAAGAACGCTAGACAGCGTCGCGGCGGCGGTTTGGTCTTCGCTCGGATCGAGTAGCGTGAGTCCAGCGCGCGCTGCGGCGCGTCCCAACTCGAAGGGGAGTAGTTGAAGCTAACCTATCTTCAGATAGACGAGTGGCCACCGCTCGCGTGGCTGGCGGTCTGTACGAGCCGCCGCGATGAGATTCTCGTAGTCCATGGTTCGAGAGTCGAGACGCGTCCGAGCTGGTTCTGCGAGGCGGTTTGGGCGGGCGAGTACGCGGCCGGAGATTTTGATCGCACCGACATCGTCGCGGGCAGCGGCGGGCGGTTGCGCGACGGCGTCATCACGTTTGTCTCGTCCGGTTCCACTTGCGACCGTCTGGTATCGCTGGAAGGGACCAGACAGCTGCTGGTCGCCAACTCTATCACCTGCCTGTTGGCGGCGAAAGGCGGATCAGCGGTCAGGACCTATCCCAGGTACTTGCGCGACTTCGGGAGCGTGATGTTCGGCCGTGAGCGTTATCAACGCCAGATTCCCAGCACGGTTGGCGAGCTGAGGCTTACGTATTTCGACAACCTCAGCTGGAGCGGCTCGGCGTGCACGGTGCTGCCCAAGCCCGGCGCCACGACGAACTTCGGCGGCTTTGCCGAATACTATGACTTCCTGACGCGCTCGATGGCTGCGGTCGCCGAAAACGCGGCGAGTTCGGCGCGCCGCCATCGCTACGACTTGCTAACGACTGTCTCTTCGGGCTACGACTCGCCTGCGGTTGCCGCACTGGCCAAGCAAGTGGGCTGCGCGCAGGCTATTTCCATAGACAAAGCGCGCGACGGTAGCCCCGAGGCGGGCGGGGAAATCGCCGAATGCTTGGGGCTCGTCGCGCACGTTTTGCCGCGCGAGGGATGGCGCGCTCGGCACCTGCCACAGATTCCTTTCCTTGCAGCGGACGGCAAAATCGAGGCCATCTCGCTCACGATCGCAGAGGCGCTGCTCGCGGGCAAGGTCCTGTTGACCGGTTACCATGGCGACAAGATATGGGCAAAAGACACCAAGGATTTGAGCGAGAACATCGTGCGCGGCGACACGTCGGGTCTCTCCCAGTGCGAGTATCGGCTTTGGGTGGGATACCTGCACTGCCCGGTGCCGTTTTGGGGCGCAAGACAGATCGCGCAGGTCAACCGAATCAGTCACTCTGCAGAGCTCCGGGCTTGGGACGTGCCGGGCGACTACAGCCGCCCCATCCCCAGACGAATCGCTGAGACGGCCGGCGTGCCGCGCGAGATGTTCGGCATAGCCAAGCTGTTTGCCTCCGCCTCGCAGCTTGAGATCCTAGCGCCCGAGGCGATGGCCGACTATACGACGTGGCTCAAGCGGCATCGGTGGCAATGGCTCCGGGATTTGCGTGTTCCGCCGCCCACCGATCCCGCACTCGACGCGAAGCTGTCCGCAATTCTGGCGAATGTAGAGGTGTGGATGTCGAAAACGCCGGGCCTTTGGCGCCTCGCGCGCGACATTCAGTGGGACGCTTCTCTGCTGCGGCGCCATCTGTTCGCGTGGGCGACCGAGCGCGCGCTCGAGCGCTATCAGACTGCATCTCACCGTGCCACCATTCGCGAGCTAATGGACTGACAGCCGGCAACAACAGGGAGGGGGCGATGAGACTTCGCTGCACGCGCATCGATGAGTGGCCGCCGCTCGCTTGGCTTGCGGTCGCCAATAGAAACGACGACCAAGTAGCCGTGCTGCACGGGCCGATGGTGGAAGCAAACCACGAGTGGTTTTGCGAAGCCGTATGGGCAGGTGAATACGCAGAGGGGGATTTCGACCGCACCGATATTCTCGCGGGAACAGGAGGACGGCTTCGCGACGGCGGCTTCACCTTCGTCTCTTCTGGCTCGACCGTCGACCGGCTGGTGTGCTGGCAGTCTGACATAGTCTTGCTGGTTTCCAACTCCATCGCTTGCCTGTTAGCCGCGAAGGACGCGAGTGCGATTGCGACCTACTCGCGCTATTGGCACGATTTCTGGACCATCGTCCTAGGGCTTAAGCACTACAAGCGCGCGCTGCCTACCTCGATCGGCGATCTCGAGCTTGTCTACTTCGACAATGTCGCTTGGGATGGACGCGAGCTGCGCGTTGTCCCGAAACCCAGGCTCCAGCGCGACTTCAGCAGCTTCGAGCGTTACTACGACTTCGTGTGCGAGTGCATGCACTCCATCGCGCAGAACTTGGCCGCGCCGGCTCGGCGCTCAGCATACCGCATGCTGGCCACGATCTCTTCCGGCTACGACTCGGCCACTGTCTCGGTAGTCGCTAAGGTAGCGGGGTGCAGAGAGGCAATCTGCATCAGCCCCGCGCGCGACGGCAGCCCGGAAGATGGCGCGGCGATCGCCAAGGTGCTGGGTATTGAGCCTCACGTGATTGCCCGAGACGCTTGGCGCAAGCTCTCGTTTCCGCAAATCCCTTTCCTTGCTGCCGACAGCACGACCGAGGCAATGTCGCTGCAAGGCGCTAGCTCGCACTTGCGCGGGCGAATCCTGTTCACCGGCAACTTCGGTGGTGTCATGTGGGCCAAGCATCCACCCGATCTCGGCGAAGACATCGTGCGTGGCGACACCTCTGGGCTCTCGCACTGCGAGTTCCGCCTGCGCCAAGGTTATATTCAGTGCCCCGTGCCGTTCTGGGGTGCGCGGCAGATTCGCGACGTCAATCGCGTAACGCTGTCCTCCGCCCTAACGCCGTGGGACGTTCCAGGCGACTACAGCCGTCCCATTCCGCGGCGCATTCTGGAGACCGCCGGCGTCGCGCGCGGCATGTTCGCCGTCGCTAAGCGTGCCACCGCGGTGAATACCAGCGAGCTGTTTACGCCCGAGGCAATGAGCGATTACTTCGAGTGGCTCGGGCGCAATCGCGCGCAATGGCTCAAACGTGGACGCCTGCCACCGATACGTAACGATGCACTTGACCGCTGGCTGAGCCGCAGGCTGGGCGACCTCGAGCACCTATGCGCGAAGCTGCCTGTGCTGTGGCGATTGCAGCGGCGCAGCCAAATGGACTTACCGCTGCTGCTGCGCAGCTACGTGTTTGCCTGGGCAATCGAACATGCCAAGCACGCTTATCAGGGCGGCAACCGCGCGCACGGCGTTGATGCGCTCGTGCAGCGCTGAGCCCCTCAGAACGTTTCCGCTATGGCGGCTTCGAGCTTGTCGCCGATTTCCGCGATCTGCCTCTCTTGCATGATGAAAGGCGGGGCGAGTAATAGGTGATCGCCACGCACGCCTTCCACGCAACCCCCATATGCGTTGACCATGAGGCCGGCTTTCATAGCGTTCGCCTTCAAGTTTGCATTCACCCTTTGCTTTAGGTCAAACGGCTCTTTGCTCGCCCGATCGGCGACGAATTCAATTCCCCAAAAGAAACCCCGCCCGCGAATGTCGCCGACGTGAGGATGTGATCCGAAGCGCCCGCGCAGCATCGCCTCGAAGGCAGGCGCAAGCTCGCGCACGTGATCGAGCAGCGCGCGCCTCCTCACCGCTCGCTGCACCGCGAGCGCCGCCGCGCAACCAGCGACGTGACCGATGTAAGTTTGGCCGTGGGCGAAGGCGCCCGAGCCCTTGACTATGGGCTCGAACACGCGGTCGTTGCATAGCATCGCACCGATTGGCTGATAGCCCCCGCCCAGGCATTTGGCGATCGCCAAGATGTCCGGGGCGATGCCCTCTTGCGGGAAGGTATAGCGCGTTCCGCATCGACCCATGCCGCACATGATCTCGTCGAGGATCAGCAGCACGCCGTACTTGTCGCAAATCTCACGTACGCGCTTGAAGTAACCGGGCACCGGAGGCACCGCGCCGAGCGCGGAGCCGGAAACCGTATCGGCGACGAACGCGATGACCTGTTCGGGCCCGATGCGCCGTATTTCGGCTTCGAGCTCCTCGGCGAGCCGCGCGCAATAGCTTGCTTCGGTTTCCCCGGGCCGCATGTCGCGATAGGCGTAGCAGCTCGACACGTATCCCGCATCGAAGAGGAGCGGGCCGAATTTTTCGCGGTTCGCGGGGCGGAAGCCCGCGGACACGGCCCCAAGCGTGTCGCCGTGATAGCTCGGCTTGCGCGCGATAAAGGTCGTGCGCTGGGGTTCGCCGATTTCGACAAAATGCTGGCGCGCAAGCTTCAGCGCGGCCTCGATCGCCTCGGAGCCCCCGCAGACAAAGTATGCGTGGTGCAATCCCCCCGGCGCATCGGACATGAGGTCGTCGGCGAGCGCCTCCATGGGTTCGGTCGTGAAAAAAGAGGAGTGCACGAACGCGAGCTTGTCTAGTTGCGCCTTAAGCGCCGCAACCACATCGCGATCAGAGTACCCCAGACAGGACACCGCAGCGCTGCCCGAAGCATCTAGATAGCGCCTGCCTTGCGCGTCGATGATGTAGATGCCTTCACCGGCGACCGCCACAGGATACTGTTGCCGCGAACTGCGATGAATGACGCGGGTCATACCGAAATCTCCCTAAGCTCGCCTGTGCGCGAAACGGGGTCAGCCATGTAAAGCGTTCCTCAAGAGGAGGCAAGAACGCGCGCTAGATGCAGCCGTATGTTATGCCACACTCTGCGCTGAGGACCGAGCGCAGCGCACTTCGAGATCTTTGCGCGGCTTCGCGGTTCGATCGAGGCGTTGCCCATCCCCGCATAGATTTGTGGAAGTAAGTGAGCTCGACGTCGCCGGCGCTGGTCCAGGTCGCGCTTCACCCGGCGCCGCTTGACTAGAGGGGCCTCTGCTGCAGGCTTTGAACGAGTGCGAGTCGCCTGGCGCCGAAAGCGGCGAGCGAAGCTCGGTAGAATGATCAAATACAGGAACTTACGCGGACACACTGCGCCTTCCGAGCTCATTAAGATTGCTTATTCAGAATTTTCTCAGATAATGGGCGCTACCGTGGCGGCAGGGGTCTGGCAGGCCGCAGCCGGCGCCGCGCGTCAGCGGGCATTCGACGCGACGCCTTGCGAGTCCACTTTGAGTCGAAGATATAACAAACCGTCCGCTCCGCGATTCATGTCCGACAACACCCCCA
>CAZILI010000104.1:6386-10526 GCA_964539965.1 uncultured Burkholderiales bacterium
GACACGCCCGCGTCGATCTACCGTCACATGGTGCGCGGCGCGTCCTGGGCGGTCGCGATGAACTGGGTCATGCGCGGAATCGGTCTCATCAACACCATTGTTCTCGCGCGCTTGCTCCTGCCCGAGGATTTTGGACTGGTCGCAATGGCGAGCTTGCTGTACGGATTCCTCGACACGTTCTTCGACCTGGGGACGGGCACCCACTTGATCCGTCAGCCGCACCCGAGCCGCGAGCACTGCGACACCGCTTGGACCATCGGCATCTTGCGCGGCCTTGCCGTCGCCCTAATGCTGATTGCCTTGGCGCCGCTTGCCGCGCGCTATTTCAGCGAGCCGCGGGTCGTGGCGCTGTGCTACTTCGTGGCGCTCAATAGCGCGATCAACGGCGCGGCCAACATCGGCGTGGTGCTGCTGCGCAAAGAGCTCAACTTTTCGCGCGACTTTGCGTACATGGTCTACACACGGTTGTTTACGTTCTTCGCCACAGTTGCGCTCGGGTTCACGCTGCGCAGCTATTGGGCACTGGTGTTTGGACAACTGGCGGGTTCGCTTTTCGCGCTGGGGCTGAGTTTCTGGGTGCATCCCTACCGGCCGCGCCTAAGTCTCGCCAAGGCGCGCGAGTACATCAAGTTCTCCGCCGTAATCGTGCCGATGAACATCGTGTTTTACTTCAATCAACGCGCCGACGTGCTCGTGGTCGGGCGCATCGCCTCGACTACCATGCTCGGCGTCTACAACGTGGCCTCCGAGCTGTCTTTGACGCTAACGCACAACCTCATGTTGCAAGTGAACCGTGGCCTGTATCCGACTTACTCGACCTTGGCGCACGATTTGCCGCAGTTGCGCGCCGCTTACTTGAACTCGCTCTCCGGCCTCGGCATCGTCAGCATGGCGCTCGGACTCGGCGTATTCGCTGTGAGCGAAGACTTCGTGTTGGCGGTGCTCGGGCAGAAGTGGAAAGACGTGATCGTGCTGCTGCAATGGCTCATCCTCTACGGGCTCGCCAAGGCCATCACGCAGAACCTAACCGGGGGTATCTTGTTTGTCATAGGCAAGGAGAATCTTGCCGCGGGCCTAAGCATTGCCCGGCTCATCATCTTGCTGGTAGCGGCGCTCATCGGGGCCCGGCTGCATGCTGTGGAGGCTGTAGCCATCGGCGTGGCGATCGCGGGCGCAGCCATGATTGCGCCCACCGGTTACTTCGTCGCCGCCGCAATGAGCCTGAGGACGGCCGCGCTGTTCGTGAATCTTTGGCGGCCCGTGGTAGCCGGTATCGCGATGGTGCTGGCCGTGCGCTTACTTCGGCCCGAGGCCGTCGAGCTTGCGTGGCTTAGACTCGCGGTCGGGGTGGTAGTCGGCGCGGTCACGTTCGTCGGCGTGCTCGCAGCGCTTTGGTGGCTGAGCGGGCGGCCGAAGAGCGCGGAGCGCGCGCTATTCGATCTGGTGCGAGCGCGCATCGGAGCGCGGCCATGACAGGCTTGCGGCGCCTGATATTGCTCGGCGGGTCCATTATTGCGCTCGCCTGCTGCCAACTCGCCGTGGGCGGCGAGTGCACGCCGGGCAACCTGCTGCGGCACGCTACCGCGCGTGCCGAGATCTTGCTCTTGCATCCCGAGCGCCTCACCGACGACACCCTGGTGGAGGAAGGCTACAGCTGGGAGAACGAGCAGTCTGCACTGATCGCCGGACCCGCGCTGTACTTCGACTTGGGCTCCCCTATCGAGATCAAGGCCATGCTTGTGCAAGGCGATCACCGCGGCAGCTACACCATCAGCGGCTCGCTAGACAGCGAGCGCTGGTTCACGTTGTGGATAACGCCTGCCGCCGAAGGCCCGGGCATGCGCTTGCGCTCGAGCGTCGTTGTCGCGGGCGCGGCGCGTTATTTGCGGGTGGAAAATCCGCGCGCGCCGGGCGCGTACGCAATCAGCGAGATACAAGCGTACTGCGCGCCACCGCAACCCTGGCCGCCCAGCCTGCAAGCGCGCTCCGGCAAGTTGGATTTGAGCCTCACGGCCGACACCTGGGCTTACACTCGAAGCCTGGACCACCACAGGCTGACGGTCGCCGTCTTCGGTCTGCTGGTCTTTTTCGGCCTGGCGCTGCAGCGCGCCGAGCAATCGAGCTTGGCGCGTCGTGCGGCGAGCGCTCTTGCCGGACTGAGCGTCGCTTACTTGCTTCACCGCGCGACCAAGCAAACACATCCGCTGGAACAAGCGCTGCAGCTCGCTGCGGTCGGCATAACGGGTCTCGCGCTGTTTCTGCTCGCGGCGCGGCGCTTCTACGGGCGGATTTTCACGGTTCGTCTTGAGCGGGGGCGCGCCGCTGCGCTTGCTGTGCTGCTGGCGGGGACTGGTGCACTGCTGTATGCCGTCGCCGTCGCTGTCGCGTACGCGTTTCACTCACCCATCGCCTTGCCGATTGCGGCAGGCCTCGTGCTCGCGGCCCTGCTGCTGGTTTGGGTCAATCGGAGTGGCGATTGGCAAGCTGCGTCGCGCGCGGTGGCGTTGGCGGCGCTGACCGTGGCGAGCGCCTACAGCTTCACTTCGTTCGGCGCGTTCTATGATTGGCGCGATCTGGTGAAAGGCGAGGGCGCCGGCGCGATATACAACACCGCCAACCCGTGGCGGCCGGTCATCTATCACGATCAGTTTCACTACTACATGGGCTCGAAGTACTTTCGCGAGATCGGCTACGACAAGCTATACCGCTGTGCGGCGCTGGCCGAACGCGACAATGGCCGCGGCGCGCTGGTCGAGCGGCAGCGGGTTCGCGACCTCACGACCAACCTGCTCCACCCCGGCGCCGCGATCCTTGCCAAGGCAGAGCCTTGCCGCGAGCAGTTCACGCCGCAGCGTTGGGAGGCGTTTCGCGCCGACGTGTACTACTTCAGGACTCGAGTTGGAATAGAGGCCTCGGAACGCTACTTGACCGACCACGGCTATAACGCCACGCCGCTGTGGACCGCCTTCAACCGATTCATTGTGTCGGGCACGCGCGCGAGCGATGGCACCCAAGTATCGCTGGCCATGATCGACGTCGGCTTGTTAGCCGGCGCGTTCGCTCTACTCTGCTGGGCTTTTGGCGCGCCCGCCGCCGTGCTCGCTGCGCTGGTGTGGGGCACGACACGAATTTGGATGTACATGACATTGGGCGGCGTCGGTTCGTTCGGACGCTTTTACTCGGTGTTTGCGGTCGTGGCGGGCTGCTGCCTGCTCAAGAAACAGAAGCTCGTGCTCGGCGGCTTTTCGCTTGCGGTCGCGCTCCTGCTGCGCGTATTCCCGGGCGCGCTGCTGTTTGGTCCTGGCGTGGCATTCGTGCATCAGCTTGTCGTCAAGCGGCGGCTCGATACGAAACATGGCAAAGTGCTGGCGGGCGCGGCGCTCGCCCTCGCGGTTTTGGGTTCGTTTAGCCTTGCCGCAACCAACGGGCTCGAGACCTACCGCGGGTTTCTCGTCAATGCGATGAAGCACGCGAACACGCCGCTCACCAACAACATCGGTCTTAAGACGCTGTTCTCATCCAGCACCAAGGGCGCCGGCGCCATCGTCATGGAACCCGAGGCAGAGGATCCGTACGCGTCGTGGAAGCAGAAGCGAAGAAACACCTTTGAGCAACGCATGGCCTGGTACTGGCTTGCCGTCATCGCCCTGATGAGTCTCAGCGCAGCCGTATGTGTGCGAGTGCACGAACCGTGGCGCATCGTCCCGCTCGGCGTATTGCCGATGTTCTGTATCTTCGACCTTACCAACTACTACTATGCGCTCTCGATCGTGCTGGCGCCGCTGGCCATTGCTAGGCTACAGCACGTCGTGGTGCTGCTCGCCGCGACTATCGCCGGGCAGCTCGCCTTTCGCTACGCGTCGGACTTGATGTTCCCGCTGTATTCCGCACTGGTACTGGGCATGCTGTTGTATTTCTTGGCCGCGAGCTGGCATACGACCAAAGCACAGGCCTAGAAGCCTCGACGCGAACTCGTCAGGGGGGATGCGGCCCAAATTCTTGGACTGGTTAAGTTGCGATTCCAAGACTCGCTCGGTATTCGAGCGGACTGTGCGAACCCAGCGAGACTTTGATCCGCTCTTCGTTGTACCAACGGATGTACGAGTCCAGCACTGCAGTGAACTGTCAGAATGCACGATA
>CAZILI010000105.1:0-10508 GCA_964539965.1 uncultured Burkholderiales bacterium
CAACATGGTGACCGGCGCATCCACCGCCGATCTCGCCGTCGTCTTGGTCGACGCATCAAAGGGCATATCGGTGCAGTCGAAGCGTCACGCGGTGATCGCGCACTTACTCGGCATCGAGCACGTCGTCGTCGCGATCAACAAGATGGATCTGGTCGATTACGCTAGGGCGGCCTTCGACGCGATTCGCGAACCGTATGCGGCATTTTGCCAGCGACTGGGAATAGTCGATCCGCAGTTCGTCCCCATGTCGGCGCTGAACGGTGACATGGTGGTCGACCGCGGCGACGCGCTGAGCTGGTACACCGGACCGACCCTGTTAGAGATTCTCGAAAGCGCTAGCGTCGATCACACGCGCGCGGGTGACTTGCGCTTCCCGGTGCAGCTCGTCAGCCGGCCGCACGGCGCGAACCAGTCGTCTTGGCGTGGCTACATGGGCCGTGTGGAGTCCGGCAGCGTCAACGTCGGCGACACCGTCACCGTGTTGCCCTCCGGCGCGGCCACTCAAGTCGAGGACATCATCACCTTGGACGGCCGGCTGTATCAGGCGCGCGCGCCGCAGTCGGTGACTTTGCTGCTGCGCGATGACATCGATATCTCGCGCGGCGACATGCTTACGCATGCGCACGGGCAGCCGCAGGTCGTGCGCGCGCTCGAGGCCAACGTGTGCTGGATGGATACGGAGCCATTGGTTTTGGGTCGCAAGTATCTGGTTAAGGGCACCACGCGCACGGTGAAGGCGATCTTCAGCCAAGTTATGCATCGGCTCGATGTGCAAACTTTGGACCATGTGGCGAGCGAAGGCGGGCTGCGCATGAATGAGATCGGCAAAGTGTCGCTCAAGCTGCAACAGCCTTTGATTGTCGATCGCTATCAGGACAACCGTGCCACCGGCAGCTTTATCGTGATCGACGAAACCAGCAATCACACGGTCGCGGCCGGGATGGTCTTGTAGCCGTGGGTACGGTCTATCTGGTCGGCGCCGGACCCGGGGCGCCCGATCTGTTGACCTTGCGCGCCGCGCGCCTGCTCGAGCAGGCCGATATAGTCCTGTACGACGCGCTGGTGCATCCGGAAGTCGTCGCGTTGGCCAAACGCGCGAAGCGCTTGCCGGTCGGAAAGCGCGGCGGCCGTGTCTCGATCGATCAGCGCTTCATAAATCGCCTACTGGTCGAGTCGGCGTTGCATCACGAGGTAGTGGTGCGGCTCAAAGGCGGAGATCCGATGCTATTCGCGCGTGCCCGCGAGGAAATCGACGCGCTGGAGCAGGCCGGCATCCGATTTGAGATCGTGCCCGGCGTTACCGCCGCGCTGGCCGCTGCGGCCGATCTCAAGACCCCGCTCACTGAGCGTGGCATCGCGCGCAAGGTGACTCTCGCCACGCAGCGCGTGGGGGCCAAGCAAGCATCGAATAGCGTGCGCTACGAGCCGGGCGAGACGCTGGTGTTGTACATGGCAGCCGGCGACGCGCAAGCCGTCGCCGCCGAGTTGCTGGCGCAGGGTTTCAGCGCGCGAACTCCGATTGTGCTGGTAGAGAATGCATCGCTGCCGACGGCGCGCCATAGCCGCGGTTGCTTAGAGGATCTGATGCGGCTCGCAAGCGCCCATGCGGCCGGGCCGACCCTGCTTTGCGTGGGCGAGGTATTTCGAGCAACCGAGGCGTTAGGCGCTGACCGCCAACTGCCGCGACCCAAGACCGCGCCCTAGCCGGTCTCTTCCCCAGCGCGGGAATGCGTTCCCGCGATTCGGTTCACCCACACACGCTCTTGCCACGGTGCTACGATGCGCTTGCCCGGACGTGCGCATCGGGGAGGAGATGCTCAGGCACCCACGCGCGGTGACGCGGCATGCTCTCGTGCCGCCAGCGCGCTGAATCCCATCGGGACCGCATCCATACAGGGGAGTTCCTTTCATGAACGACGAACGACACACCACCGGACTGCATTCGCGCCGCGACGTGCTAAAGCTCGCGACGCTAGGAGTGAGCGGCGCGCTGTTTGCGCCGGCGATGAGGCTAACCGGCGCGCTCGCAGCGGATCCGCTAGGGCGCGAGCGCGTATTGCTGAAAGGCGGCACGGTGCTGAGCCTGGACCGCAAGGTCGGCGATTTCGAGCGCGGCGATGTGCTCCTCGAGAGCGCCAAGATCGCCGCCGTGGGCCGCAGCGTGAGCGCTGCCGACGCGGAAGTCATCGACGCCAGCGGCATGATCGTCATGCCCGGTTTCATCGACACGCATCGGCACATGTGGCAAGGGCTGCTGCGCAACATCGGACCGAACGACTTGCTCGGCGACTATCTGGCCAAGATCTTGTTCGGCTTCGCGCCCGCGCTTACGCCGGAGGAAGTCCAGCTCGGGGACACGGTGACCGCATTGGCGGCGCTGAACGCCGGTATCACCTGCATCCTGGATTGGTCGCACATCGCCACCTCGCCCGCGCACACCGACGGTGCGATCGCGGGTCTGCGTGCCGCGAACATACGCGCGGTGTATGCCTACGGACCGAACTTCGGCTTGAAGCCCGCTTGGTTCGAAGATCCCAAGAGCGCCTATCCCAACGATCTGCGGCGCTTGCGGCGCGAGCATTTCTCTTCCGCCGACCAGTTGCTCACTCTAGCGCTCGCTGCGGCCGGGCCGGAGTTCTCGAACGTCGAGGCGGCGGCGCGCGAATGGGGCATCGCGCGCGAAGTCGGTGCGCGCATCAGCGTGCATGTCGGCGTGGGCATGCTGGGCAAGAAAGGGCTGCTGCAGGCGCTCAGCGAGCGCGTGGCGTTCAAGGACGACACCACCTACATTCACTGCTGCACCTTGAGCGATCGAGAGTGGCGCACCTTGGCCGACTCCGGGGCCAGCATTTCGCTGGCGATACCCATCGAGATGCAGATGGGCCACGGCATGCCGCCGATCCAGAAGGTTCTCGATGCGGGCATGCGCCCGAGCTTGAGCGTCGACGTCGAAACCAATCAGCCGCCCGACATGTTTACCCAAATGCGAGCCTGCTTCGCTCTGCAACGCGCGCTCGTGAACGAGAAGTATCTGTTCGGCGGACCCGAGCCGGAGCGCGCGAAACTCGTCACCGTGCGCGACGTGCTCGAGTTTGCCACGCTGGAAGGCGCCAAGGCGAACGGGCTGGGCGGCAAAATCGGCACGCTTAGCCCTGGCAAGCAGGCCGACCTCATCATGTTGCGCGCAGACAACGTCAACGTGAGTCCGTTGAACGACATCATCGGCAATGTCGTGCTCGGCATGGACAGCAGCAACGTCGACTCGGTGTTCGTCGACGGGCGCGCGGTCAAGCGCGCAGGCAAGCTGGTCGGCGTCGACGTCGCGAGTCTGCAGCGGCGCGCCCAGCAGGCGCACGACGCGCTGCTCGAGCGCACCAAGATACGCCCGTCGCCGCTCTAACCGTATCGATATACGACGCTGTCTGCGATCGTATAGCCCTGGCCTCGGTCGCCTAGCATCACCGGATTGAGATCGAGGCTCGCAACCTTCGCGGTCGGATCGAGCAGTAACTCGCCCACCGCGACGGCGGCGGCGCAGAACGCTGCCGTATCCAGCGGTGCTTCGCCCCGCACACCCGCGAGCAGCGGCGCGATGCGCAGCCGCGCCAATGCTCGCTCGACATCGGCCTGTGTGTAAGGCGGCAGCAAGGTCTGCACATCGGGTATGGCCTCGACGTACTTCCCGCCGTCGCCGACTATGACGACAGGCCCGAACACCGGGTCGACATGCCCGCCGATCATGAGCTCGCGCTGGCCTCGAAGCAAGGCGGCCACGATAACGCCATCGAAGCGCGCGCCCGCCTTTAGGACAATCTGTTCCATCTGCCCATAGAGCGCGCAGGCGCGATCGGCCTCGGTCACCCCGAGCGCAACCAAGCCCAGCTCGGACTTGTGTGCGATATCGGCCGAACAACCCTTTAGCACCACCGGGGCGCGCAGCGCCTCGAACGCTTGCCGCACGTCTTGCTCCGATCGGCATAGACGATGCTCGACCACGCGCAAGCCGTGGCCGCGCAACAGGCTGAGGCTGTCCGCCTCGTTGAGCATGCGTAACGCCGCGGGTCTTGCCACTCGGGGCGGGGTGGCGCCTCGCTCGGCACGCGACCGCTGCATGAGTTCGATGTGAGACAAATATTGGTCGAGCGCGCGAAATGCCTCGCTCTCGGTGCGAAACACCGCCATGCCCGCTGCCTTGAACGGCTTGGCGACTACGGCCTGCGGCGCGGCGATGACCAACGGCTTGCCGGTGCTCGCAGCGAAGGCGGCCGCGTCGCGCGCGAAGGCGTCCACGTCGTAACCGGTGCCGGCGACGGGAATGCCGATCAGAAAGGCGTCCGCTGCCGGGTCTTGCGCGAGCACGGGCAAGATGTCGCCGAACAGGCGGCTGTTGTTGAGCAGCGCCGCCGTGATGTCGATCGGATTCACCGTGGTCGCAAAGCTGGGCAGAATCTTGCCCAGCGCGCCGCGCGTGTCCTCGCTCAGCTTGGCGAGCGGCACGCCCGACTGCGCAGCGAGGTCTGCGGTCATCACGCACACCGCGCCCGAATTGCTGATCGTGACCAGCCGGCGGCCACTCGGTCGCCAACCCTTCAAGTAGAGCTCGGCGCCGTCGACCAATTCGCCCATATCCTTGGCGCGCCAAATGCCGTGTTGTTCGAAGAAGGCATCCACCACGCGATCTTCATTGGCGAGCGCCCCGGTGTGCGAGCTGGCTGCCAGTTGTCCCGAAGCCGTGCGGCCGGTCTTGAGCGCGATGATCGGCAACTTGCGCTCGCGTGCGATACGGGCGGCCTCGGCCAAGTGCCAGGGGTCGGGAATGCCTTCGAGGTAGAGCAACAACAGTTTGAGATCGGGATCTTCGGCGACCGCGCAAGCCAACTCGCACGCCGTGACGTCGCAATCGTTACCCGTGGCGTGCGCATGCCGCACGCCGATGCCGCGCTGACGCAGCAGGCCGTACGGCACCACACTCATGGCGCCGCTTTGGCTCACGATGCCGAGCGGTCCGTCGGCGGGCGGCGATTCGATGAACATGGTCGAAAAGCTAGTCACCGTGCCGGTGCCGAAATTCGCGAGACCTTGGCTGTTCGGCCCGATGATGCGCGTGCCCTGCGCGCGCGCGGTAGCCACCATGCGCTGCTCTTTGTCCCTTCCGGCGGCGCCTGTCTCGCCGAATCCCGATGTCATCACGTTCACGACTTTGACGCCGCGCGCGGCGCAGTCCGCCACCGCTTCGACGGCGGCGTCGCCGGGCACCACCACCACCGCCATATCGGGCGGCTCGGGCAGGGCGGCCAGATCGGCAAAGCAAGCGTAGCCTTGGGTTTCACCGCGCGCCGGGTTGATCGGGTACACCTCGCCGCGATAGCCGAAGCGCTTGAGAAACGCGAGCGGTCGTCCGCCGATCTTGTTGGGGTTGTCGGAAGCGCCGATAATGGCGATCGAGCGCGGATTGAGCGCCACGCGCAGCGCGTCGCGGGAGGGGACACTCACGTTGGAACTCTCTCGAAGTAAGGCACTGTTTGCTTCGCCCAATCGACGAAACGCGCACGCACGCGCTCGCCGATCGCGAGATCCGGCGCGCCGTGGCCCATCATGCGAAAACCTTCCTCCATGTCGATGAGCACGATGCAATAGGGCAAGAACGGCCGCAGCGTCTCGGTCGGCGCACGCGACACCACGGTGACCGCGTACACGCTACCGACGCCGCTGCTGGCGTGATCTTGCGGCGTGGCGGCCCCGCAGCGCGGGCAGAATTCGCGCCAGAAATACCAACGCTCGCGACACACCTCGCAGCGCTGAAAGACTATGCGGTTCTCGCCCCGTGTCCAATCGAGCAGGGAAGGGGTTGTCATCGCGTGGACTCCAATACCAACGAAACATGGGAAGACAACACGCCTCCGTCGCCGTGCAGCAGAGCGAGGCTCGGGTGTCGCGCTTGGCGCGCGCCTGCGCGCTCGGTCATTTGCAGGTGCGTCTCCGCCAGATGCGCCAGCGCGCCTCCCACGCCGCAGTGTCCATAGGACAACAGGCCGCCGTGGGTATTGAGCGGCAGCGCGCCGTCATAGGCGAAATCGCCGCGACGCGCGCGCTCGCCGGAGCGCCCGCGATCGGCCAAGCCGAGTTCTTCCAACAAGATTGCCAAGGTGATGGTAAAGCTGTCGTAGATCGCGGCGTAACGCAAGTCGGCCACAGCCGCTTTCGCCGCCGCCAGAGCGCGGCGCGCCGACTCCGCCGCGCCGAACTCGCTGACGTTTGCCATCGCACTCACGTGCTGATGGCGATGCGCTTGAGCGGTGCCGATCACACGCACCCCGTAGTCGTTGGTACGCTCTCGGCTGACGACAAAGGCGGCCCCGCCGTCGGATACCGGACAGCAATCCAGCAGCTTGAGCGGAGTGGCGATCGCCTTCGAGGCCAGCACCTGCTCCACGTTGAAAAGATCGCGGAACTGCGCGCCGGGGTGCAGCGCCGCATGGCGACGCGTTAGGACCGCGAGTTCGGCTAAGTCCTCCTCGCGCAAGCCGTACTCGTGCATGTAACGGGAAGCGACCAGCGCGTAGTAGGCAGGGATAGTCGGCCCCAGCGGCACTTCGTATGCGGCGTGGCCGACCTGCGCCAAGGTCTGCACGGCGATATCGCGGCCGCTCCCGCTCAAGCGATTCTCACCGGCTACGACCAAGACGTTTCGCGCCACGTGGCCCTCGACCAAGTGATGCGCGAGCATCGCCATGGCGAATCCGGTAGCGCCGCCGACCATCATGGCGTGCGAGTAAGTCGGCGTCAGTCCGAAGTGCTCGGCGAACAAGCTACCGAGCATGATGTGCGGCAGCGAAGTCGAATAGCCGACCAACAGCCCGTCGATATCCCCGCGTTCGAGCTGGGCGTCCGAAAGTGCCTCGGCCGCCGCTCGGCTCATGAGGCCGAGCGTGTCGCTGCCTTCGAGTTTCCCGAACGCAGTGAGCCCGACCCCGGTAATCCAGCTCACGGCGCTCGCGAGTCGGCCGCCGCGGGCATCATTCGAGTTTGTCGCCTTTCTCTAGCGCGTCGACCGCTTCGTCCTGCGGTACACGCACGGGAGCCTCGCTGCCTGCCGGCGCCGCCGTGTCGAACAATACACCGGGCAACCACAGCGATACCTTGGGGACCGCCATGACCAGCACGACCGCGATCACTTGGATCACCATGAAGTCGGCCATACCTCGATAGATGGTGCCAAGACCCCACTGCGGCACCACCTGCTTCAGGTAATAGGCGGACATGGCGACCGGCGGGCTCAAGAACGCCGTCTGCATGGTCACTGCGACGATGGCGCCGAACCACACTAAGTCGAACTTCAGCGCTTCGACCACCGGATAGAAGATCGGTAAGAACACAAGAATGATGGCCGGCCACTCAAATGGCCAACCCAAGAGAAAAATAAGAATCACAACCAGCGCGAGCATGGCCATCGGCGGCAACGGCAGTGCCAGCATCGCCTCGGTGACCCAATTCGCGCTACCCAAGCGCGCGAACACAGCGCCGAAAATGTTCGAGGCAACCGCCAGGAACAACACCATGCTCGACGTCGTCATGGTGTTCAAGAGCGCGCGCTTGAAACCCTCCAGCCTGAACTTGCCGTAGGCCAGCGCCAGCAAGATCGCGCCGGCCGCGCCCACCCCGGCCGCCTCGGTCGGGGTCGCCAGTCCGCCCAAGATCGAGCCCAAGGTGGCGCCGATGAGCGCCCCGAGCGGAACCATGCCGAGCATGACTTCCTTGAGCACCACGGCCATGGACTCGGCGCGCTCCTCCTTCGGCACCGGTGGGCCGAGCGCCGGGTTGAAGAAGCTTTTGCCCAAGCAGTAGATCAAGTACATGGCGGCGAGGATAAAACCGGGCACGATTGCCGCCGCGTACAGCTTGGCCACCGACACGCCCATAACCGGCCCCATCACCACCAACATGACCGATGGAGGAATCAAGATGCCGAGCGTGCCGCCCGCCGCGATCGCGCCCGCCGACAGCCGCGCGTCATAGCCGCTCTTGATCATGATCGGTGCGGCCATGATGCCGAGCACGGTGACCGCCGCGCCGACGATGCCGGTCGCCATGGCGAACACCGTCGCGGTCAAGATGGTGACCATGTACAGCGCGCCGCGCACCGGGGCGAGCAGATCGCGAAAGGCGCGGAACAGCCTTTCCATCAGACCGGCTTGTTCGGTGACGAAGCCCATGAAGATGAATAACGGCACCGCCGCCAGCACCTCTTCTTTCATCAGACCCAGGGTTTGCAAGGTGGCGAGGTCGAACACACGCGCGCCGAGCCCGAGGTAGCCGAACAACATGGCGACGAACAACAAAGTAAACGCAATCGGAAAGCCTATGAAAATCGCGCCGATCAGTACCAGTAGCATCACCAAGCCGAGCGCTTCGTTGAAGTTCATACTTCACCGCCTTGCTTGCGCTCAAAGGCGCGCCCGCTGCGCGCCGCGTACAGACTCTTCAAAAACTCGGATACGCCCTGGATGAGCAACAGCAGCGCGGTGAGCGGCACCACCGCCCGGAAAGGATAGAGGATTGGTCGCCAAGCGGTCTGCTCGGAGCGCTCGCCGATCTGCCATGAGTAGTAGGCGTCGTCGATGCTGGTAAAGAACAACAACATCAAGCCGGGGAAAAAGAACAGCACGTAGGCGAGGCTATCGACTATGCCTTTCTTTCGGTCCGAGTATTTCTCCCACAACATGTCTGTGCGAATGTGCGCGCCCTTCAGCAGGGCGTACGCCGCGCCGAGCATGAACAGCGTCCCGTACAGCATGTAGGTGAGATCGTAGGCCCAGGTGGTCGGCGCGGCGAGCAGGTAGCGTGCGGCGACCTCCCAAGCAACCACGGCAACCAAGATCGCCATCAGCCATGAGACGATACGGCCGGTCTTCTCGGTAAACGTGTCGATGGCGTGGGTGATTTTCAGCAACGACGATGAGGGATCAGACACCGCTTGCCCTTTCTTGGTTTGGCTCTGCCACAGGATTTGTCAGATGTACCCTGCGGCCCCAGACTGGGGCGCAGGGTGCATTCCTACCTCTGCGGTCGCTTCTTTGCGACCTTACTTGTCTTTTGTCGGCCAGTAGTAGTTCGCGGCGAACGAGTAGGGCGGGTAGTAGAAGCGCTTCGCCGGCACGACTACGCTGGCGTAAGCGCGTTGCGACTCGAGCACTTTCTTGAAGAAGGCGTCCTTCTCCGCCTCGCGCTTGGCGATCTTGTCCCAGGTTTTCAGGAACTCGGTCAAGATATCCGCCGGCGTGCGCAACACCTGTACGCCATGCTTTTCTTGCAGCTCTTTGAGTGCGTCGGCATTTTGTTTCTGCCATTTCGCCCACCACTTGAGGTAGGTCTCCGCCACCGCCGATTTGATGATTTCTTGATGCACCGGGCTTAGGCTCTTCCAGACGTCGCCGTTGATGAGCAGCTCACCTACGGTCGTGCTTTCGTGCAGGCTCGGTGTGTAGTGATACTTCCACACCGTGTGAAAGCCCAGGCGCAGATCCTCTATTCCGCCGACCCACTCGGCGCAGTCGATGACGCCGCGCTGTGCCGCCGGGATGATTTCTCCGCCCGGCATGTTCACGACCGACATGCCCATCTCGGTCCAGATCTCGGCCGCGACACCGGTCTGGCGGCACTTCATGCCCTTGAAGTCAGCCAGGTTCTTGAACGGCCGCTTGAACCAGCCGAGCGCTTGCGGCCCGGAGGGTAGGATCGGGAACACGACCACGTTGAGCTTCAAGATTTCTTGGTAGAACTGGGTGTACAAATCCAAGCCGCCGCCTTCATACAGCCAGCCGAGGTGATCCAGGTAGTCCATGCCGAAGGTGCGGCCGGGGCCGCCGGTAAACAGGATGGCGGCTTTGTGCTTGCCGAACCAATATCCCGCCCAAGTATGCGCCCCGTCGATCACCTTCTTGTGGGTGGCGTCCAGCACTTCGAACGGCGGCACGACTTGGCCGGCGGGCATGGTCTCGATCTTGAGTTTGCCGCCCGATAGCTTGTCGACGCGCTCGGCGAAGAATTTGAAGTTCTCGTATAGGGTGAGGCTGGCAGGCCAGGCGGCCTGCATTTTGAGCGTGACGGCCTGCTGGGCTTTCGCCGGCACCACAGCGAAGAGCAGGGCTGTGGCTACGACGGCGACCCAAGGATGGTTGGTTCGCATGTCTCCTCCTGGGCAAGTATGTTGCGTTATCGTTGCCCCCGTCATGTAGCATTTCCCTCGCCGTGAGTCAATCCGCCCGCCGCTTATCGAGGGCGACGATTCGAGGTAGTATGCGGGGAGTTCGGATCGGAAGGCATGAATCAAAGTATCAGAATCGGCGCCGGCTCAGCGTGGTGGGGCGATCGCATTGAACCAGCCCGCCTCAACGCGGAGCAAGGCGACCTAGACTATCTATGCCCAGCGCTACGTCAACATCTGGCCGCGGCCGATCCAGCAGCCGCATCCGCCAGTATGGATCCCGGGTGCCGGCTCGGTGGAAACG
>CAZILI010000106.1:0-10488 GCA_964539965.1 uncultured Burkholderiales bacterium
GATTTCGGCCGCTTTGGTTTGATTGCCTCCCGCTTGCGACAGCACCACCTCGATCAGCGGCCGCTCGACGCAGTTGAGCACCGCGTCGTACACCGCGCAGGGCTTTTCGCCATCCAAATGCTTGAAATACTCCGTGACGGTCTTGCGCACGCAAGCGGAAATCTCATTCTCCCTTTTCATGCGGCGAGTTCTTCCGAAACGTAGTCGAGCCGCTCACCGCGTGCGTACAACTCGTCGAAGAAAGCATCGATCGCCGCGACTTGTTCTTGGCTCGTCTGCAATTGATTCATGTGATGGCGGAAATGAGCAGACCCCGCCAACCCCTTGGTATACCAGCCGATGTGCTTGCGGGCGATCTTGACGCCGGTCGGCTCACCGTAGAAGGCGTACAGATCTTCGAGATGGGCCTTGAGCACACGATGGATCTCGCGGACTTCGGGCGGCGGCAGGAGAGTACCCGTGTTCAGATAGTGCTCGATTTCGCGGAATATCCACGGCCGACCCTGCGCCGCGCGACCGATCATGATGCCGTCGGCTTGCGTCAATTCGAGCACGCGCTTTGCTTTCTGCGGCGTGGTGATGTCGCCGTTGGCGATCACCGGGATGCGCACCGCGGCCTTCACCGCGGCGATCGTGTCGTACTCCGCTTCGCCGGAAAAGCCGCATGCGCGGGTGCGCCCGTGCATAGCGAGCGCATGCACACCGGCCTGTTGCGCGATATTTGCGATGCGCACCGCGTTTCTGTTCTGCGAATCCCAGCCGGTGCGTATCTTGAGCGTGACGGGCACGTCAACCGTGCCCACTACGGCGTCCAAGATCTTGCCCACCAGCGCTTCATCTTTGAGCAATGCCGAGCCCGCCATGACGTTGCACACTTTTTTGGCGGGACATCCCATGTTGATATCGATGATCTGCGCGCCGCGATCGACGTTGTGTTTGGCGGCCTCGGCCATCATGGCGGGATCGGCGCCGGCGATCTGCACTGCCTTGGGCTCGACTTCGCCTTCGTGATTGGCGCGCCGCATTGTTTTCTCCGATCCCCATAGCAGCGAGTTCGACGCCACCATCTCGGACACCGCCATCCCCGCGCCCATGCGCTTGCACAGTTGACGGAACGGTCGGTCGGTAACGCCCGCCATGGGCGCGACGACGAGATTATTCTTCAGCGAATGCGGGCCGATGCGCACTGACGTTGTTTTGGGGGAAAGGGTGCGAATTCTACGTCGATTTTTTTGGCGAGTAAAACTCAAATAGAAAGTTGTGAGAATACTGGAGCTTAAGTGCGCGCTGCATCGCCGCGGCGCGAACCGGTCGACGCGAACACGGCGCGCGCGTCGGCAAGTTTCTTGCTCACGCTTCTCTAGACGATCCCGCCGGCTTGATCTTTCGCATCGATCCGGCACGTAGAACATATTCGTACAGACGACATTCGAGCGGACCATTGAATAGTGGCGTGCGCTTGCTCGCCTTCAGTCTCAACAGTGAATCAAATCGCGGATCGGCGCTCAAAATGTAGGCACGCCAGCCGGCGTAACGCTGCTTGAGCACGTCGCCCAGCTTCGGGTAGAACGCGGCGAGCCCTTGCTCGCTGCCTACGCGCACGCCGTACGGCGGATTGGCGACCAGCACGCCCGCCGCCGCCGGCGGCGTCGATTGCAGCACGTCTTGCTGCTTCACCTGTACGTGCCGAGCAAGCCCGGCGGATTCAATATTCCTGTGCGCTACGCGCAGCGCCGCGGCGAGGCTGTCGCCGCCGAAGATCGCCAGCTTTCGCGCGCGCTGCTCGCGCGCCAAGGCCGCTTCGCGCACCGCTTGCCAGGCGCGCGCCGAATAGAAGCCGAGCTTGGCGAAACCGAACTCACGCGCATGGCCGGGTGCGATCGCTAGACCCTTGAGCGCCGCTTCGATGAGCAGGGTCGCACTGCCGCACATCGGGTCGAATAGAGTTTCTTCCGGCTGCCAGCCGGTCAACGCGATGATGCCGGCGGCAAGATTCTCTTTGAGCGGCGCTTCGGTGGCGACGTCGCGGTAGCCGCGCTTGAATAGCGCATCGCCCGAAGTGTCGAGATAGATCGACATCTTGCTGTGGTCGAAAAAGGCGAATACGCGCACGTCGGGCGCGCGCGTGTCCACGTCGGGGCGGGCGCTGCAAGCGGTGCGAAAGCGATCGCAAATGGCGTCTTTGATGCGCAAGGTGATGAAGTCCAAGCTCTTGAGCGGCGAGCGATGCGCGTTCACTTCCACGCGCAGGCTGCGGCCGACATCGAACCAATCCGGCCAGGCAAGCGCATGCACGGCTTGGTAAACGTCGTCCTCGTTGCGATAGGCGTGCTCGGCGCGCAGCCACAGTACGCGGCTGGCGATACGGCTTTCCAGGTTGACGCGATAGCAAAGGTCGAGCGGCCCTTCAAAGGCCACTCCGGCGCGACTCGCCGCGGCCTCGCTTACACCGAGCGAGCGCAACTCGTCGGCCAGCACACCTTCTAGCCCGCGCGGACACGGAGCGTAGAAGCGCTCGCGCTGCGCGGGGGTTGCGCTCAACGAACCGAAACCGACCGCGAGCGCGGCGCAGCGCGATGCGACAGGCCGCTCATACTATATAGAGTAGTAACCCACAAGCCCTTACCCCAAGCGGATTCAGCGAGCATACTCCTCACCTATCGCTTGATTTCGACCAATACTTCGTGATAACGCGTGGCGCTCACGTTGCGTGCGGCGTGCGTGTCACCGGCCTTGCGGTAGTAGACTTTTCCCGCGTCCAAGGTGGCTTGCGTCACGCCCGCCTCGCGCGTGACTTCCAGCATCCCGCCCTCGATCACATAGAAGAAATAGTCGTGATCGTGCTTGTGAGCGTCGATCTTTTCACCCGGCGTGAGAGTGAATTCCCACACTTTGACTTGTTCGTTCTCGAATACGAGCTTGGTTCCCACTTCAGCCATGTGTTCCTCCTATCGTTCGTGCGAATCGCCATGCATGATCGTAACAGGTGTCGCGGCCGGCGCGGTTGCTCGGCTGCGCGATGAGCCGCTATCATCATTGCCGAATCGATTCGTGTCCCGGGAGCGTGCCATGTCTTTCGCCGGTTTGTCTCAATCCGTTGTTCTGGTAACGGGCGCAGGGCGCGGCATCGGTGCCGGCATCGCGAGCGCGCTGGGACAAGCCGGTGCGCAGCTCGCTCTGGTCGACATCGACGCACAGGCGCTCGCACAGACCGCGAGCGAAATTCGCGCGCGCGGTGCGAGCGTGATCGAGCACGCTATCGACGTGAGCGATGCCGCGGCGGTCGCGCGCGCGGTGGATGAGACGCTCGCGCGCTTCGGCCGCATCGACGGTTTAGCCAACGTCGCCGCCATCTTGCACGTCGAAAAACTGCTCGATCAGCCGCTGGAGAATTTCGAGCGCACCATGCGCGTCAACGTGGGCGGGTTATTCATCGTGACGCAAGCGGTGGGGCGCGTGATGACGCGGCAGCGGCGCGGCGCGATCGTCACCATCGCTTCTGTCGCAGGCAAGTTTCCGCGCATGCGTCAGGGCGCGTACAGCGCCTCCAAAGCCGCGCAAATCATGCTGACGCACGCCTTCGGGCTAGAGATGGCCGAGGCGGGCGTGCGCTGTAACTGCGTGTCTCCCGGACCGACCGAAACCGCGATGGTGCAAGCGCTGCTGAAGAACATCGGCAGCGCGGATCGTTTCGTAAAGGGTGTGGCGGAAGAGTTCCGCGGCGGCATTCCGCTCGGGCGCATGATCCAGGTCGACAGCCTGGCGCGAGCCGTGCTGTGGCTGTTGTCGGACGAGTCGAGTCAAATCACGCTGCAACACATCGCGGTCGATGGGGGCCAGTCTTTGGGAATCTAGCCCGAGTCTGCCGCTCTCGCGATCTAAGACTCAAGCGGCCGGCTTTCGCAGGTCCAGCAACTCGACCACATTCAACTGCAAAGCAAGATGGACGAGTTCGATGTCGCTCGCCACACCGAGTCGCTCCGAGCCGTTCGTTCCCCACCAGAGCATTTTTCAGCGCCCGACCGATGCGCACGGCGTGATGGCGATACCCGGCGAAGCAGGCGGCGCCAACTGGCCGCCGATTGTCTTCAGCGCCGAGACTGGCTGGGTCTATGTGGGAGGAAGTCATCTACCGATACAGTTCACGTTGGAACGCGACGCTCAGGGAAACATGGTTAATGTACTCAATTTCCCCAAAGGCGTAGAAAGTTGGGGCACGGTGAGCGCGATCGATCCCGCTACGGGTAAACTGGTCTGGCAACACAAAGTCGCCAAGCCGCACAGCGGCGGCGTGATCGCCACTGCCGGTGGACTGCTGTTCATGGGAGAGTCGATCGGGTACTTCACGGCCCGGGACAGCCGTACCGGCGAGCTGCTGTGGCGGTTTCAGACCGGCGCGGGCGTGAATGCGCCCCCGGTGGTGTACCAAGCAGGCGGAGATGAATATGTTATCGTCGCCGCCGGAGGCAACAAGGCTTTCGACATTTCGCCCGGCAATGCCGTCATCGCGTTCGGGTTGCCGCGCAAGACCACACAGTAGGAAACTTGGAGGGAAAATGAGGCAAACACTGTTCGCGCTACTCATCGCCGCGAGTGCGGTGTCGTACGCGGCGGAGGTCAGCGATCAGCGCCTGCTGGGCGCGGCATCCGACGCGGCGAACTGGCTCACCTACAGCCGCGACTACAGCAACCAGCGCTTCTCGCCGTCGCGGCAAATCAATACCGATAACGTAAAGCGCCTGACGCCGAAATGGATCTACCAAAGCGGCGTGTCGTCGACCTTTCAGGCCTCGCCGATCGTGGCCGACGGCGTCATGTACGTGTCGCTGCCGTTCAATCACGTGGTCGCGCTGGACGCCAAGACCGGCAAGGAGCTGTGGCGCTACGAGCACAAGCGTCGCACGCAGAAGATGTGCTGCGGCCCCGCCAATCGAGGTGTGGCCCTGGCCTACGGCAAGGTATTTATCGGAACTGTCGATGCGCGCCTGCTCGCTCTGGACGCGAAGACCGGCAAGCCGGTGTGGGACGTGAAGCTGGTCGACGAGGTCGATGGCGAAACCGAGCGTGTCGATCAACTGGCCAAGGACGATCCTGCGCGCCAGCAGCGGGTATCCGGCTCGACCGGGGTGGGCGCCAACATGGCGCCGGTGGTATACAAGGGCAAGGTGATCATCGGCATCACGGGCGTGGGCTTCGGCCTGCACCTCGACTCGGACCGCCCCGGCGCGCCGGTGGGCACGGTCATCGGCATCGCCGGGCAAAGCCAGCGCGCCGGCTTCTACGCGGCTTTCGACGCCGAGAGCGGGCGCCGCCTCTGGCAGTTCGACTCCACACCCGCGCAAGGCTGGGAGGGCGGTTTCGTCACCGCCACCGCAGACGGCGCGCCGCTGGATCGCGATATCGCTCGCGAGAAGGCGAGTTTCGAGCAGTATCGCGACGCGTGGAAACGCGGCGGCGGCTCGGCGTGGACTACCCCTGCCGTCGATCCGGAGCGCGGGCTTGTTTTCCTCGGCGTCGGCAATCCTTCGCCGCAGATGGACGACCTCACGCGTCCGGGCGATAACCTGTACACCGTCTCGCTGGTCGCGCTCGACATCGAAACGGGCCAACTCAAGTGGTACTACCAGCAAGTGCCGCACGACATGTGGGGCTACGACGTGGCAAGCCCGCCCGTGCTGTTCGATCTCGAGCACGAAGGCAAGCGCGTCGCCGCGCTGGGGCAAGCCTCCAAGACCGGCTGGTTCTACGCGCTCGATCGCGCGAGCGGCGAGTTGTTGTACAAGTCCGAAGCGTTCGTGCCGCACTCGAACACCTTCAAGCGCCCGACCGCCGACGGTATCGACATCGCGCCCGGCGCGGCGGGCGGGGCGAGCTGGTCGCCGGTCTCGCTCGACGCCGCGAACGGCATCGCCTACGTTGCGGCGCTGCACATGCCCACGCGGTACACGGTGAAAGAAATCCCGCCGCACGAAGGTAAGCCGGCGTTGCGCTATACCTCTCTCGAATTGGCGAAGGCCGATACGTGGGGGCTGCTGAGCGCTCTCGATCTGCGCAAGCAGGGCAAGATCAAATGGCAAGTGAAAACCGCCGAACCGCTGATCGGCGGCGTGCTCGCCACCGCGGGCAATGTGTTGTTCATGGGCGAAGGCAACGGCAACTTCAACGCCTATGACACACGCAGCGGCGAGCGGCTATGGCAGTTCTACTGCGGGGCGGGGGTGAACGCGCCGCCCGTGAGCTACGAGGTCGACGGCAAGCAATACGTCGCGGTCGCCGCAGGCGGCAGTCAGCTGTTCGGTTACCGCCAGGGCGAGTCGGCGTTGGTGATCGGGCTGCCGCAGTAGCTGGGTCTGCCGCTGGCGTAGTCCAACCGGGGAGAACGGCGGCTCAGGCCGCCGTTCTTGCTTCGTACCGCTCTGGCGCCGGCCCGCGCACATACTCGCTCGCGCTGCTGTAGCGCCCCTGGACCATCGGCCTGTCCAGGAACCGCTTCGGCGGTTCGGACAGCGAAATATTTCATGCGCCGAAAGGGCAGTCGAACAACGCGGCAAGCCGGGGGCGGTATCTATTGCGGCTCGGCAGTCGTATTGCGTTTGACGAGCTGCACCGGAAACACGTCGCGCGTGGCTGGAGCAAGCGGCCCGTTCCTAATTCGCTCAGTGATGCGCCGCGCAGCGGTGCGCGCCATTTCTTGCGCGGGATGCTGGATCGTTGTTAGTCCGATTAGCGGCGAACTAGCGATCGGGACGTCGTCAAATCCGATCACGGATAAGCGCGCAGGCACGTCAATGCTCATGCGCATAGCGGCGTCGAGAACCCCCAAGGCGATCGTGTCGTTGCCGGCCATGATGGCCGTGACGTCTCGCCTGTCCTCGAGCATCTGCACCGCGCAAGAGTAGCCGCCTTCGGAAGTGTAGGCGTTGTACACCAGTCGAATATTTTCCTCGGGCAGGCCCACGCTTTTCAGGTATTGCAACGCACCCTCGGCACGATCGCGACTGGTGGAAGTGTTTGCCGGGCCCATAACCAGTCCGATCTTGCGATGGCCGAGTTCATACAAGTGGCGCGCCGCCTCGGCGCCACCGCGCATATTGTCCGCTTCGACGATGTCGATGTTGCCCGTATCGATGGAGCGTGCCACTAGCAGCAGCGGCACGCCGAGTCGCTGAAGTTCTTGCACCACCACCGTGTCGAGCGTCACCGAGCCGAGGATCAGGCCGTCCAGATAGCCGTCGATCAGCGGGCGAAACAGGGACAGCGGCGTGGCGTCGGTCATCGAGTTCATCGAGTCGATGAGGAGTGTCACGTGATAGCCGCTTTCGAGCAGCGCGTCGTGGATGTGCTCGAGCAGTAGCGTCATGAACCGGTTGTGCAGGTCGCTGACAACTAGGCCGATCATGCGCGTGTTGACGCTGCGCCGTTTCGCCCGGCGCCGCGGTGTGCTGTAACCCACCGCCGCAGCGGCCCGCTGCACCGAAGCCCGCGTTTCCGCGCTAATCGCTTGGCTGCCCGAGAGTGCCCGCGAGACGGTGGAGGCGGATAGCTTCAGTTCCGCCGCAAGATCGCGCAGGCGGACAACAGGCTTTACGGGATCGCCCATTCTAGCTTTCCAAGTGCGCTGATGTAGCCATCAATCACGGAAACAGACCACCTTGCGTGGGTTGCCATGTCGAACCCGAGCTGTGCAAGGATACAAAATTTGCACGACTAGTGCAGAAATATATGATAAAAGTGTTGCAAAATACATGGAAAAATGTTTTAGTATTTCCGCAAACCCGGATATAACGGGTCGGCTTCCTTACCAACAGAGCAGCGCAGAGGAGGACACGTTATGAAGTTGCTCGCAGCAAGACTCGCCGCAGCCCTGGGAATTTCGCTAGGTCTGGCCAGCGCGGCGCACGCGATCGGTTTGGACGAAATTCCCGCCGACATCCAGAAGCGCCTTTACTCGAAAGAGGTCTTGGATCCGCAGCAGCCGATCGGCCCAAGCGCCTACCGCGACTGGAAGCCGAAGAAAGGCCCGCCCTGGACCATCGGCTATGCCAGCTCCTACGCCGGCAATACTTGGCGTGCGGCGGTGATGGATCGCTTGCAGAACACGCTCATCCCGAAATGGAAGCAACTCGGTCTGCTCAAGGACGTGATCATCACGCAGTCGAACCTGAAGGACGCCACGCAGATTCAGCAGATGCGTCAGCTCGTTGACCAAGGCGTGGACGCGATCATCGTCTGCTGCTCCAACCCGACGGCGCTCAATCAAACGGTGAAGTACGCCTACGACAAGGGCATCCCGGTCATTTCTGCCACGGGCTATCTCACCTCGCCGTACTCGTTGAACTCTTCGTCCAATTACCAAGTCGCCGGCCGCGAGATGGGCGACTGGATGGCGAACGAGATCGGCAAGAAGGGCAACGTCCTCATCGTACAGGGCATCCCGGGTACATCCGCCTCCGACGCGCAAGACCGCGGCATCAAGCAAGCCCTGGCGCAATACAAAGACGTCAAGATCGTCGGCGACGTTGCCGGCATGTGGACCGACCAAGTCTCGCAGACCGAAGTGCAGAAGTGGCTCGCCACGAACCCCGGGCAGCTCGACGGCGTGATCGTCCAATCGGCGGCGGAACTCGGCGTGCTGCGCGCGTTGCAACAGTCTGGGCGCAAGATGGTGCCGATCACGATCGGCGGCGAAACCGGCGCGCTGTGCTACTGGCGCAAGAATCCTAAGTACATCAGCGCCGCACTGCAGAACTGGCCCCCGGGAGACGACTTCGAGTTGGCCTGGAACATCATGATGCGTACGCTGCAAGGCCAAGGGCCGAAGATTCAGTCAATTCTCGTCGATACGGTGAAGTTCACCTACGAAGACATCAAGAAAGACTTGCCGGACAACTGTAGCGAAGGCTCGGACAAGTGGCAGAACGTCGGGGTCGCGCGCTGGGGCGGGAAAGACTATCTGGATCACTTCTTCCTTCGGCCGGCGGATCCGGAGAAGTTCAAAAAGTAAGCGACGCGATGGACGTCATTCCGGCCAGGTGTCGTAGATGGCCAGGATGGCGGGCTCCAACCTGCGCTAGCTGATCACGGCGGTCGGCTAGCGCACCCACTCACACGGACTCGCGTTGGCCATCTCCACCGCACAACACTCTTCCGCGGCCCCACCATTTGCCGCACGCGGCATCTCGGTGGTGGGCGTGCGCAAATCCTTCGGCGTGACCAAGGCGCTGGACGGCTGCACGTTCAACGCGTCGATGGGGGAGATTCACGCAATCTTCGGCGGCAACGGTTGCGGCAAGAGCACGCTGGCGAAGGTCATGTCCGGGGTACTGCCGATCGACTCCGGCCAGGTCTCGGTGCTCGGACGCACGCCGAGCACGCCGCATGAAGCGCGCGCCGCCGGCATAGCCAATGTGTTCCAAGAAGTCCTGGTGGCCGACGAATGCACCGTGCTGGAGAACCTGTTCCTCGGCGCCGACACTTTGTTCACCAAATCGGCGCCGTACGCGCAGAAGTTCGAAGCCGCGCAGTCGTTGATGGCGGAGTTGACCGGACAACCGCTCGATCCGCGCACCTCGGTAGGCACGCTACCGCTCAACATCAAGCAATGGATCACCATCGGACGCGCGCTCTTATCCGAACCGAAAGTGCTGATCCTGGACGAGTCCTCTGCCGCGCTCGATTTGGATTCCACCGAGCGCTTGTTCACGCGCATGAGCAAGCTGCGCGACGCGGGCGCGGCGGTCATCATCGTCACGCACCGCATGGCGGAGCTGATCCGCATCTCCGATCGCGCCACGGTGCTGCGTGATGGCCGCGATGTCGGCGTGCTGGAAAAAGGCGAGATCACCGAGAAGAACTTGATGCGGCTCATGACCGGTAAGTTGCAAACGCACGACGTCAGCCACGTTACGCCGCAGGAAGTGCTTTCCGGCAGCGTGGTCATGAAAGCGGAGGCAGTCAAGATCTGGCCGCGCAGCCACGACATCAACGTGCGCCTGCACCAAGGCGAAATTCTGGGCGTGGCCGGGCTTGACGGGCAAGGTCAGAGCGAGTTCGTGCGCATTCTGGCGGGCGTGGACCGCGCCGCGCAGGGCCGGCCCCAGGTCGCGACTGCCGCTGGGGGTTACGCGGACATCAACCAAATGGCCGATGCCGTCGAGCACGCCGTGGGCTATGTGTCGGGGGACCGCAAGCGCGAGGGCATCTTCGCCAATCTGAGCATTTTCGAGAACTTGGTGCTGCCCATGTATCGGCGCAAATCGCGCGGTGGCTGGCTCAAGATTATCGATCGCACGGCGCTTTTGGGTGCGTTCGATTGGGAGGCGGAGAAACTCTCCGTGCGCATGGGCGAGCGCAGCGACAAGATCACGCAGCTCTCTGGCGGCAATCAGCAAAAAGTGTTGATCGGCCGCGCCTTCGCCTTGAATCCCAACATTCTCGTGCTCAACGATCCGGCGCGCGGCATCGACGCCGGTGCCAAGGAGGAGCTGT
>CAZILI010000107.1:0-5762 GCA_964539965.1 uncultured Burkholderiales bacterium
CATCCTCATCCTGGACGAGGCGACCTCGGCGCTCGATTCGGAATCCGAGCGTCAAGTACAGGCGGCGCTGGAAAACTTGATGCAGGGGCGAACCACCATCGTGATCGCACACCGCCTGTCGACCATCGAGCGGGCGGACCGGATCGTCGTGCTGGAGCGCGGACGAGTGGTGGAGACGGGGAGTCATGCAAGACTTCTCGCCTCGCAGGGAACTTACGCCCAGCTTCATCATCTTCAGTTTCACCGCCGGGCGGACCGAGCCGAGGAGCTGCAATGAGCCTCAAGAGAGATCGCATCAACTCTCGCGCCCGTCAGCTCGCTGGGGAGTTCGCCGCGCGCGTCACTAACATCCCTTACGAGCGCAAGGGCGTGTTGTTTAGCGAAATGCTATTTGCCTATGCGATTCTTGACGAACTGGAGCCCGCTCGTATAGTGGAGTCCGGCCGTGCCAGAGGCCAGAGCACTCACCTGCTCGCGGCCTGTTTCCCGACCAAGTCCATAGTCAGCGTCGAGTTCGACTCTGCTTCGCCTGATGTGACCGTTGCATCAGAACGGCTGAGGCCTTTTGCCAATGTCGAATTGTTGTTCGGTGACGCAACCACGCTGCTCCCTGAAATGGTCAAGCGCGGCGATGCGGTGTTCATCGACGGTCCGAAGGGTTCTCGCGGGCTTCGTCTCGCGCTGCGCTTACTGGCGACGCAGCTTCCCGTCGCGGTGTTTCTGCACGACTGCGCGCAGCGCAGTGCGGAACGAGAATTCCTCGATCGCTATATGGCCGATTCGTTGTTTAGTGACGATAGCGAGTTTGTCGAAAGCTTCGCGTACCTCGACCAGGGCTGTCTTGCGGTAGACCCGGGGGTGGCACGTACGGATCCGGCGCCGGGCTTGAGCTATGGCCCGACGTTGGGCTGCCTAGTTTCAGGTGTCAGCGTGAACTACGAGGCACTCCTGGTCCGGCTCGCCGTCTCCGGCTTCTACCGCCGTCTGCGGAAGTCGGCAAGCAAACGATGGGCGGACGCTTAGGCATTTCGATGTCCGCTGCACAAGCGACAGATACACCCTCTTTCCTTGTCATCAACGTCTCCCGCATTGGCGATACGCTGCTCGCCACGCCTGCGATCCGGGCAATCGCGAAGGCTTACCCTGCCAGCCATATTTGCGTGCTGGCCCACCCAAAGCGCGCAGAAGTGTTATACCACCTGCCGTTCGTTGCAAACGTCGGCGGTGTCACCAAGAACCGGGTCTCTTGGCGCGGCTGGCTCGGCCGAAAGCGGTTCGATTTCGCAATCGTATACGGCTTCGACCCGGCGCTAGTGCGTTACGCGCTGCGCGTCGCTTACCGAGTCGTTGCCTTTCGGCAGCGCGATGCCAGGCTCAACGCTCGATTGTATCGGGCCGTGCAACCCCCCCCGTTTCAATCCCTGCACGCGGTAAGGCACGCCTTGCGCCTGACGGATGCCTTGGACATCGCCCCAGTTGGCTTCGAGTTGTCCTACCAAGTGCTGCAGACCGAGCAAGACCAAGCGCGAGCGAAAATAAAGCGTGCGCTCGGCGACCTTCATGCGTATCCGTTAGTGGGCCTTCAGCTCGCGAGTTTCCATACCAAAGCCTTTCGTGATTGGCCGGTGGAGCAATTCGTGGCGCTGGCCAGGCGCTTGGTGGAGCACTTCCCGCGCGTGCATTTCTTCTTGTTCGGCAGCAAAGCCGACCGTGTCAAGACCACCGCGTTCGCAGAGGCGCTGCCTACCCGGACCACCGTGTTGGCCGGCGAACTCAGTTTGCGCGAAACTGCGGCGATGATGTCGCTGCTCGACCTGTACGTCGGCGTCGACACCGGCCCCAGCCATCTTATGGGAGCCATGAATCGCCCGATGGTCGTGCTCTACCACGCGCATTCTCCAGCGCGGCTTCTAGCACCGTTGGATCACGCATTACTCCAGACGGTCGATCATCCCCGGGCGGGCGAGACCAGCGACACCGGTGTGCCGATGTCGGAGATCACGGTGGATATGGTGTGGGCCAAGGTGGAGGTGGCGCTGCGGCTCGGCACGGATGTAGCGCTATCTCAGTTTAATCGCGCCGATGCCGCCTCTGAACATAGTCCACACTGAAAGCTCCTGCGGATGGGGTGGTCAAGAGCTACGCATCCTTTCCGAGGCGAAGGGAATGCTCACGCGTGGGCACCGCGTTCGAATCGCTTGCCAGGCTAGCTCTCAGATCTATGCCGAAGCGCTGAAGCTAGGAATTCCAGCCGACGCACTGCCTATGGCGAGACGAAGCCTGAGCAACATCGCGAATTTGCGCCGCTGGCTTCGAGATACGCGGCCAGATGTAATAAACACACATAGCTCTACCGACAGCTGGCTTGTCGCTCTAGCCCAATTGGTAGGTCCACGTGTTCCCGTAGTGCGCACGCGGCATATCTCGGCACCATTGAAGAAGAATCTACTTACCACTTGGTTGTACCGAAGCGCCACCGACTATGTGGTCGCAACTGGTGAATCGGTACGGGAGCAGCTCACGAGTGAACTTGAACTGCGGACCGATCGTGTCGTCTCGATTCCGACCGGTATCGATCTGGATCGCTTCAGTCGCGCACACGCCAAGCCTAGCGCGGCCGTGCGCTCACTGCTCGGCATTGATACCGGCGCAAGAGTTGTCGGGGTTGTTGCCACCTTGCGGAGTTGGAAGGGACACGACGATCTTCTCGAAGCCTTCCACGTACTTAGCCGCGAAATGCCGGATCTGCTACTGCTGATCGTTGGCGACGGCCCCCGTCGCGCACACATCGAGAATATCGTCCGGCAACGCGATTTGCAGCTTCGAGTGCGACTACTAGGTGCGCGCACCGATGTGCCCGACTTGCTCGCGGCGATGGACGTATTCGTCTTGCCTTCCTATGCCAATGAGGGCGTGCCACAAGCAATCATGCAGGCGATGGCGATGGCACTTCCAGTCGTGGCAACTCGGGTCGGCGCTATCGCTGAGCTCGTGGAAGACGGAATAACTGGGATGTTAGTTGCTGCGCGCGCCCCTCAGGCGCTGGCTGGAGCACTTAGGCGGCTGTTGTACCATGAACCTCTGCGAGAAAGCATGGGAGTAGCGGGACGCGCGCGCGCAGAACAAAAATGCCGCGTCGGCTACATGCTAGACCGAATGGAAGAGGTGTTTCAGCGCGTCGTAAACTCAAAAGAAACCGCATGACCATTGACTGGACGCGGCTCACGCAAGACCCGAACCAAGGCGGCGTGCGTCGCGCGGTGCTAGAAAGCCTTCTATCTGGTCGTTGCGTTCATACAGACACCGATATTACTGGTTATGTCGCACGGCGAGCCAAAGGCAAGCGCGTGCTGGATGTCGGCATTGTTTCGCATACCATGGACTACGTAGCGCACAAGAACTGGCGCCACGACGTCATCCGCCGCGCTGCCGCCTACTGCCTGGGCATCGACATCCTTGAGGCGCTTATCGAGCAGTTGCGCGTCGCGGGCTATAACGTGCGTGCTATCGACGCGACCTCGGAGGCGGATCTCGGAGAACGTTTCGACGTGGTCTTCCTCGGCGACGTGATCGAGCACGTCGACAATCCCGTGGCCCTATTGCGCTTCGCGCGCCGTCACTTGGGGCCGCACGGTGTCGTTCTAGTCGCCACGCCTAACCCCTTCAGCCGCAAGTTCATCAGACGCATGCGCCGTGAGAAGACCATGGTGACAAATCTAGATCATGTCGCTTGGATCACCCCATCGCTGGCACTCGAAATCGGCCGGCGAGCGGGTCTCGCGCTGCGCCACTATCATCTGATTAAGCCCTATCCAGCCCAGCCCTGGCTGCGCATCGTCAGGCAGCTAGCGCGACGCTTCGGTAATTTGGAGTTCGCGTTCCCGGACTATCTTTACGAGTTTACTGATGCTCGGCCCGGATAGACGGCACTGCTGCTTCGCGCATGACTCTTTCGGCACTGTGGCGCTCGCGTGAAAATAGCGTTGATAACGACCAATCTGCGTGGCGGCGGCGCCGAAAAAGCCGTGCTCAAGATCGCGAGTGGGCTCATGTCCCGGGGGCATGAGGTGCATTTGGTCCTGTTCGAACGAGTGGTCGAACATGAGATCGACCCCAGACTTCGCATTCATTTCCTAGCGAGCGCGGGCGGTGAATGGTCCAAAGGGTGGATGGGCAAGCGAACCGCGGCGTGGACTTTGCGTTCGCTAATTCGCTCGCTGTCCGCGAACGCTCCATTCGATCTCGTGGTCTCCACGCTACCTTTCGCGGACGAAGTGCTCGCTCTCGCCCGCTTGCCGAACGTGTGGCATCGCGTCGCCAATACCCTGTCCGAAGAGGTGCGGCTCCTTCGTGTAACTGATTCTGCCAAGGCGCCAAGAAGGCTTGCGCGCTATCGCCGCCTTTACGGTCGCGCTAACGTGATCGCCGTGTCCGATGGAGTCGCGGCGGACCTGCGCGACAACGTCGGCCTGGGTGCGGCGAACATCGTGCGCATCTACAATCCGTTCGATCGCCGGGCGATCGAGCGTTTGGCGTGCGAGGCGGATGTGGATATCCCCACGGCACCCTACGTTATTCACGCGGGGCGCTTCGCCAAGCAGAAGCGCCACGATCTGTTGTTCGAAGCCCTGCGCCATGCCGACATTCCCCATCGCCTAGTACTGCTTACCCCGCCGTCATCAGAACTGGACAAGCTCATTGCCTACTTTGGGTTGACCGAGCGCGTCGTGGTCGCTGGGTTCAGACCAAACCCTTACCCCTGGATCAAGCGAGCTGACATGCTGGTCTTGTGCTCGGATCACGAGGGCATGCCCAACGTGCTGGTCGAAGCGTTACTGTGCGGGACTCGCGTAGTGAGCACCGATTGTCCTTCCGGTCCGCGCGAAGTACTTACGGGCGCGCTGCGAGAGTGCCTAGTGCCGTGCGGCGATGCCGGCGCGCTTGCCGCCGCGATGCGCGGCGCATTGAATCGCCCCGCTGTGGTAGATAACGGATCGTTGCACGCGTTCGACCCGGACGTCGTGTTTGCACAGTGGGAGCACCTGCCCACACTCACCCGGACGCTCCGCTAACCATATGTGTGGCATCCTCGCAATGGTCAACGCGCCATGGCAACAGGCCCCGGCCGCGCTCGCGACCTTGCAAAGCCGCGGGCCGGACGGCAGTGGCGTCCTCGAGCGAGACGGGGCCTATTTGGGGCACACGCGCCTGGCAGTGATTGATCTCATCACCGGGCAGCAGCCTATGGTCTCGGCGGATGGTCGCTACGCAATCGTCTTTAACGGTGAAATCTACAATTTTCGCGAGCTGCGCGCAGCGCTCGTCACGCGCGGCCACTGCTTCGCCACCCAGTCGGATACCGAGGTGTTGTTGCTCGGTTACGCCGAGTGGGGCCGCGAGCTTCTGGAGCGCCTCGACGGCATGTTTGCCTTTGCCATTTGGGACTCGCTCGCGCGTCGATTGTTCGCTGCGCGCGACCGGCTGGGCGTCAAGCCGCTTTTCTACTCGCCTCACACGGGCGTGACCCTCGCGTCGACGCTCGCGCCGTTCTTCGCCCTGGCGGGGTTTCCACGCCGCCTCGACTACGAGGCGCTGCGCGACTACCTCGCATTCCAAACGGTGCTTGCGCCGCACACCATGTTGCGCGACGTGCGGCAATTGCCGCCCGCGCACTGGCTCCAGTACGACGCCGGAACATCGCAGCTCGAGACCGGCCGCTACTGGGAGATCCCCGGGCCGCGAGATGCCAAGGTCGAGCGCGC
>CAZILI010000107.1:5772-10459 GCA_964539965.1 uncultured Burkholderiales bacterium
AGAATCGACGCGGCGCTGGCCGGGGCCGTGCGCCGCCAACTCGTAGCCGACGTGCCGCTCGGGGCGTTTCTGTCGGGCGGGATCGATTCGAGTCTGATGGTTCACTACATGGCCCAGGCGGGCGCCCGGCCGCTGAAGACTTTCAGCGTGCGCTTTGCACAGCGAGGCTTCGACGAAACGCCGTACGCGCGCGAAGTGGCGCAGCGCTACGGCGCTGAGCATCACATTTTCGAAGCGCCCGCGGTCGACGCGGGGGCGTTCGCTGAGTCGCTCACCTCACTGGATCAACCGCTCGCCGACCCCGCTTACGTGCCCACCTGGGCACTCTCGCGGCTCACGCGCTCACTGGTGACGGTTGCGATCAGCGGTGACGGCGGTGATGAGCTGTTCGGCGGCTATGCGCGGTTTCGCGATCAGGAGTCGGACCATCCGAAGCGTGCGTGGCAACCGTTGCTGCGACGGCTGATCGAAGCTGGGGTTGCCCCGCAGGCCCTACTCAGACGCAGCCTCTGGGGACGCGACCTGCTGCTGTATCGCAAGGTCGAGTTAGGCCCGTACGGGGTATCGCGCAAGAGCCTGCGCCGCTACTTGTGCCCCGATGCATGGCAAGCGGCCCGCCCGGAAGGGACCCTGAGTCTGTGGCTGGAGCTAGCTAGCGCGTATGGCGACCGCTTCGATACTGCAAGTCTGATGCGCGCCGATCTGTGGACCTACCTGAGCGAGAACTGCTTGGTAAAGACCGACCGCGCGAGCATGGCTTGGGGCCTCGAAGTGCGCGTGCCGATGCTCGGGAACGACGTTGTCGACGCCACCGTGAAGCTGCCGGCCGATGCCCACTTCGACTCCGGTGGCAAAGCGATCTTGCGCGCGCTCGCGAAGCGCTATTTGCCCGAGGGCGCGTGGAAACGCCCAAAGCACGGGTTTTCCGTGCCCACCGCGGACTATCTCAAGGGTCCATGGCGCAAATGTAGCGAGTCCTGGATCACAAGGACTGCCGCGCTCGCACCGTTTCTCGACGCCAGCGCGGTACAAGCGTTGTGGTCGCGCGCCCTCGCCGGGCGTGCGTCCGTGCGGCTCGCCTATACCTTCGTCGTCTTGCTCGCCTGGCTCGAGCGGCACCCCCTCGAGAGCTAGGGCGACAACCCATCCGCGCATGTTAGACTCGACGCGAGGTGGTCGCTCATCAGGGAAGCGAGAGATAGATGGCGGTTGACGCGGAACGCGGGGCTCGCGGTGTAGTGGCGAACTGGGCTCGTTCTTTCCCGCTGGGTGCCTCTAAGCTCGATTGGCAGACGGTAGCTCGCCTGTTCGCCTGCATCATCCTGCTGACGCTCCCTTTCGCCCACACTGCTGCGGTTCGAAACGCAAGCCTTGCCATCGCGTGTCTGGCAACGTTGCTCGCTTGGCGGCACCTCAAAGCACCCCGTATACCCCTGTTGCCGTTGTTTGTCGCCTGGGGTGTCTTGGGGCTGGTCTCCCTTACATGGGCGGTCGACGTTGCATACTCTGCGTCTGAATTGAAGACAGAGGCGCTCTATTCCTTGCTCGTCTTCGTGCTGTTCTTCTCCCTGAGCGACATCACTTGGCTTGTGCGCTTTCGTTACGTGATACTGGACGCGACGGCGCTAAGCTTCGCATTTGCGCTGGCATCGGTCTCCGTCGTGTGGCAGCAAGAGGCAGGACTGTACAACGGCCCAGGCATGTACAGCACGTATCTGGTGGCGGTGTTTCCGTTCGTGCTAGTTTGGCTGATTGCCGCACCCTCGGCTATTGGCGTTCGCGTGGCAAACGGCGCAGTATTGCTGGTCGTATTGATCGGCGCCGCGCTAACACTGAATCGCGCTGTTTGGATCGCGTTCGGGCTGCAGACCTCTCTCGTCCTGGTCTTACGGCAACGCGAGGGAGCAAGGCGTGCTGTGTCGCGGCAACGCTATGCTCTGTTGGCCGTTGTGGTCTCCTGTGTTTTTCTCGGCTCGCTTTACGCGATTTCGAGCAAGCGTTTCTCGATCAATCCGGCATCACCGGAGTTGATTCAGAGGACGATTTCGGAAGATGTGCGCCTATCGGTGTGGCGCCACGCCCTCGACAGGATTTCCGAGCGGCCGTTTTCCGGCCTGGGTTTCGGGCGCGGTGCAGCTCGGCGGGACTTTGTGAAGACGCTGGACTACTCGCTGCTGTGGCATGCGCACAACGTCGTCTTGAACTACGGGCTCGCCATGGGCATATGGGGAATCGCGCTCGTCTTGTGCTTATTCGGCGGGGTGGTTTGGCGGCTTGCGGCCCTGTGGAAGCAAGGCGATCCGACGATGACTCCCTATGCCCTGGCCGGGATCGCAATGGTTGCCGGCATGTTCGCCAAGAACATGACCGACGACCTGTTCGTGAGGCAGAACGCGCTTTTGTATTGGGCGCTGGCGGGGAGGATTCTCGGCGCGGTGCGCTCGGCCGGCCCGGCAAGCGTGATTCGATCGATCCTCGTGATACGGCGCGACAACATCGGGGACCTAGTCTGCACTCTGCCGCTGCTGAAAGCCTTGCGCAAACGCTACCCGCAAGCCTGGATCGGTTTGTACGCCAACACCTACAACGCCCCGATACTCGCCGGTCATCCGGACATCGACGAAGTATTTGCCTATCGCAAGGCGAAGCATCACCGCGACGCCGGCCGCTTGGCGATTCTGGCCGAGCGCGTGTCGCAGACCCTTGCGTTGCGCCGCAAGCGTCTCGACTGGGTGCTGCTGGCAACGCCCGCCGATCAGCCGCGGTTGCGCCGATACGCGCGCCTGCTGGCGCCCAACAACATCGCAGGGTTCGTGGCCGATCCCAATGCTACGCGCGGGCTCACCCATGCCGTTCCGCTCGACTCGGTACGAGGTCTGCACGAAGTGCAAGCGGTGTTTCGGCTGGCCGGAGCGGTCAACATCCGCGGCGAGCCGCCTGCGCCACAACTGATGATCGACCCCGCGCAGCGCGACCGAGTGCAGCAAGCGTTGGCCACAGCAGGGCTTGACAACAGCCCACACCCGCTCATCGGCATACACGTCAGCGCGCGCAAGCCGAGCCAGCGGTGGCCCGCGCCGCGCTTTGTCGAACTCATGCACGCCTTGCATGCGCAGGCAAGGGCGGCGTTTATCCTGTTTTGGTCACCCGGCCCAGCGGATCAGGCCGAGCATCCCGGTGACGACGACAAAGCCCGCCAGATCATGGCACAGCTCGCCGGTGTGCCTGTCCTGGCTTGGGCCACCGCCACTTTGCCGGCCCTAGTAGCAGGGCTCTCGGTTTGCGACAGTGTCATCTGCAGCGATGGCGGCGCCATGCACGTGGCCGCGGCGTTGGACAAGCGCATCGTCTGCCTCTTCGGTCAGTCGGAAGTGTCGCGTTGGCGGCCGTGGGGCGTCCCGCATCGCGTACTTCAAGCGCCTTCGCACGATGTCAGCGACGTTTCCGTCAAAGAAGTGGTTGAGGCTTGGCGCGAGCTTAGCGGATTGCCTGAGCGGAATCCCTCTCTCGCATCGATTGCCCGCTGAGGTAGCGGGCGGGCTTTTGCCAACAACTTTAGTTAAGCGGTCGCCGCGATTCTTTCCGAGCCTGCGTCATGCATGACCGAGGCGTTCCCGCTTCGCCAGTCGTGACGGGCCGTGAGATAACCGACCTTGCCCCCCGCCAAGAGCGAGACCGTATAGCCGAGTCGGCGCAGCATCTCGGGAATCTGTTTGGGTCCCTCGTGATACTCGAGATAGATCTCTTTGGGACGCAAGTGCTCGAGGAAATCCGGCGTCGAGAAAAGGTGGTACTCACAGCCCTCGCAATCCATCTTCAACACGTCGATGGCGCGCGGAAGGTTGGCCTTAACATAGCCGAGGGCCGATACAAAGCACTTTCTGTCGCGCCCTTCCTGACGCTCGCCTCTTTCGCACGCGAGACCGACCGCATGGACCGTGACCTTGCTGGCCAACCCGTTCGCAAGCACGTTCTTCTCGCACAAGCGAGCGTTTACCCTGGAAGGCTCGAACACGTGCACGACCGCGCCGCGCCTGGCGTACGCGATCGCGCTCTCGCCCACGAATCCTCCGACGTCAACGACGACTTTGCCGTCAAAGCGCCGATCGCGAAGTTCGTAGACGTCGTCGACAAACACTTCTCGAAAGAACACCGCCTCTGCTTTGGATCGCAGCGGCGTCCGCAACGTCAGGCCGTCGAAGCCGATCACTTTTTCGTCGCCGTCGATTCTCACATCCGCGCCCATCGCAGACAGCCGACAGAAAGTGGGCAGCATCTCCCAATGCCTTCGCGATAGGCGAAAGCGGCGACCGTTGAGCGTCGAGAAGACTCGTGCGCGCGCGAAGGAGAAGGGGAACATCAACGCGCCTGCCGGTGCGGGCAGGGTGGCAGAGAAAGTGTCGACAGATTTGAAGAAAAGCCGATATCTTCGAATGCCGGCGCGCAGCCAGCCGGATTTGGCTAGCACGGGTTGATAACTCGCCCGCGCGAGGCGCAAAACCTTGCGGGCGAGGTTGTCGCCTTGCAGACGTGTTGGCGAGACGCAGAGCGCCCCGTTCGGCGCAGCGGTGTCTTCGATCTTTCCGACATTTGAGCCATCCAGCCAACCCCCGATGGCGCTGGATTATCCGGCAAGCGGCGAGCCAATTGCAAATGATTTTTCCTTCGACAGCCGCGCGACTCTTTG
>CAZILI010000108.1:0-10455 GCA_964539965.1 uncultured Burkholderiales bacterium
GCGGCGCGCTTGCGCGCGGTGAATTCGACAACCTGCCGGGCCTTGGCAAGCCGCTCGAACTCGACGACGATCTGCTCGTACCCGAGGACTTGCGGCTCGGCAATCGCATCCTGAAGAACGCGGGCGTCGCCCCGCCGCAATTGCAGCTGCGCCGGGAGGTCGTCGCCCTGCAGGCGGCGATACGCCTGATGGCCCATGACGCGGAGCGCGTACCGGCATTGGCACGGCTTCAGACGCTACGCGTTCGCTTGGCCAGCGAGGGCGGGCGCACGCTTGCTCTCGAGGCGCAGTACGCCGACAAGGTCATGGCTCGCCTCGGATCGTCGACGCATGAAGAGCGCTGACCGTATCACTCGGCTGGTGCACGCCGGGCAAGAGGTCGATGTCGCCTACAACGCGGTGACCGCACCGATTTATCAGACCTCGGTGTTTCGCTACGAGGAAGTCGGCAAGAGCAAAGGCTACGAGTACTCGCGCGCCGCCAATCCCACCCGGCACTCGCTCGAGTCGTTGATAGCGGACCTCGAGGGTGGCGCAGGCGCGGTCGCCACGGCTACCGGAGTCGGTGCCCTCACGACCGCCATATCGATATTCGATGCCGGCGTTCACGTCATCGTTTCGCACGACTGCTATGGCGGCACGGCGCGCTTGCTCGATCTGCTGCAACAGCAGGGGAAGCTGAGCTACTCGTATGTCGACTTAAGCGAACCCGCGGCGCTCGAGTCCGCGGTGCGACCTCAGTCGCGCGTGCTTTGGGTCGAATCGCCTACCAATCCGCTGTTGCGCATCGTCGATTTAGAGCGCCTCGGCGCCGCCGCCAAGCGTCATGGCTTGTGCATGATCGTCGACAACACTTTCATGACGCCGTTGTGGCAGCGGCCTTTCGAATTCGGCGCCGACATCGTGGTGCATTCCACGACCAAGTATCTGAATGGCCACGCCGACGTAATCAGCGGCGCGGTAGTGGCGCGCGATGAGGTGCTGCTCAAAAAGATACGCTTGCTGGTGCGAGCGTTCGGCTGGGCGGCGGCGCCGTTCGATACATGGCTGGTGCTGCGTGGCGCGAAGACTCTGGCGCTGCGCCTGCAGCGCCATCAGGAAAACGCCATGGCGGTGGCGGAATTTCTGCTCGGTCAGCCGAACATCGAAGAGGTCTTCTACCCCGGCCTTCCGTCTCACCCCGGCCACGCGCTCGCGCGGCGCCAACAAGGAGGCTTCGGCGGCGTGGTCACGGTCAAGCTGCGCGGGGGAGGGGAGGCGGCCAAACAGTTCGTGCGCTCGACGCGGCTATTTGCGCTGACTGATTCGCTCGGCGGGGTGGAGTCGACGATCAACCAGTCGGCCTTCATGAGCCACGCCGGCATGCCGCGCGAGCAGCGTCTGCGCGCCGGCATCACTGACAATACGGTACGTCTATCGGTAGGGATAGAGTCGCCTCAGGACCTGCTCGACGATCTCGGCGAGGCGTTATCGCGCGTCGGAGGATAGAACGGCAGCGCCGCTAGGCTTGCGGCTTGCCCGCTTGTAGATCGCGCGGCTCGCCGCGCCGGTCGAGCGTCTTCAGTATGACCGGCCGCCGCCACACACGATGCACGTAGTTGAGCACTCGCGCCGCCCGCTCCAAATCGAGGCCGCGCCCGTCGCTGGCGTGGTCGTGCTCCAGCACCAGGCTGCCGTCGTGCTTTAGCTCGGTCGCGGCGATGCGCGGCGCGCCGTAGTTGAATTTGTGGCCGATCACGGCCTCGCGGACCGCGTGGATGTCGCGCGTGGCGACCTTGATCTCGCCGTCTCGCTTTGCCTCGTACACGAACAAGCTCAACTTTTCGGCCAGCTCTTCATCGAGATAATTGCGCACGAAGCCGAAGTCGTCCTCTTCGCGGCAAATGGCGCGCGCTTTGTCGATGCCGTGGCGCTCAATCAAGTGCTCCCACATAGAGAAGCCGAGATGGTACGGATTGATCGCAAGCGCGGTCTGCTCCTCGCCTGCGATCGGGCGCACCACATCGGAGTGCGCTTTCAGCGCGCTGAGATACAAGTCCTGCGGCAAGAATTCGGCCTCGCGCAGCAATCGCGCGTGCCAGTACGAAGCCCAACCTTCGTTCATGATCTGGCAGGCGAACACGGGATAGAAGTACAGGGACTCTTGCCGCACGGCGAGGAAGATATCGCGCTCCCAAGGCTCTAGCTCGGGGCCATAGTTGGCGATGAACCAAAGTAGGTCGTATTCGGGGTGCGGCGGAATGGGCGCCTGACTCGACGTCGCCGCGGCATCGGCGCTCGCTTGCTCGCCCGGCAAGTTGCGGAAGCGGCTGTAGAACGGATCGCTGCTGCGCGCGGTGCTCTTTTGCGCCACCTTGCTCGGATAAGGAGAACGATGCAGCTCGACGTTCGGATCGATGTGCGGCTCGAGCGCGAGCGCCGCGTCCAAGACCGGCTCGACCTTCTCCACTCCGTGCTCCAAGATCGCCGCCTCGATGCGATGCGCATGCGCGGCCGCCTGCTCCACGATATGGCCGCCGGCCATTTCGTGAAAGCGGGCGAACAGCTGATTGTTCTTGGAGAAGTCGGCGTGACCGATCACATGCGCCGTCACCAGCGCATTCTCGGCAAGCGTGTTGCTATTGAGCAAGTAGGCGTGGCAGGGATTGCCCGGGAACATCACTTCGAAGATGTGCGAGTGGCCCATGCTCTGCCGAATCATCTGGTGGATGTAGCGCACGCCGAACGACCAATGTGGCATACGTACGGGTAAACCGTAGGAGGCGATCTCCAGCATGAAACTGCCCGGCGCCATCTCGAAGTCGACGGGGTAGTAGTCCAAGCCGAGATCCTTCGCCAGCGACTCGATGCGGCGCGAATACTCGTTCAACTTGACGCCGCTCAAGCGCTTTCCTCCGCGGTGGACTGCTGCAGAAAGAATTCGCGTATCGCTTGCCAGATGTCCTCAGGGCGCGCGACGAACGTCACGCCTACCGGCGAGCCGCTGCGTTTGAACTCGGTAGCGATCTGCGCCAACTCGGTTTGGCTGGCGCTCGGTCCCATGACGCCGGTCTGCACATAGCCCATGTAGTTCAAACGAGGCAGCAGCGTAGTAAGTGCGGAGGTGGCGGCCGGGCGATCCTCGCGGAAATTCTCCCCGTCGGAGGCGTAGAACAGGTAATTGTTGTAGCGCGCCGGATCGAAGCGCTTGTGCAGCACCTCGGCTGCCAAATTGAACACCGAGGAAGCGACGGTACCGCCGCTGCCGCTCACTTCGAAGAACTGCTCCTCGGAGAACTCCCAGGCGGTATCGGTGTGCGCCAAGAACACCGTCTCGACATTGGCGTACTGCCGGCGGATGCCTTGCAGCGCAAAGAAGAAGAATGTCTTGGCGAGCTTGCGTTGCGCGTCGTTCATGCTGCCGGACACGTCCAGCGCAAGCAGTACCGCGGCGTTGGTGGCAGGCCTCGGCCTGGCGTGTATCTGGCGAAAGCGCAGATCTTCGTTGGTGAAGGGCAGGGCGTCGTGCTTCTGAATCGCGCGCCGCTTGACCGCCTCCTTCATGGTGCGGCGACGATCCAAGCGCGCGCGTGGACCTCGCTTGTCCCAGCCCTCGCGCACCAGATCTTCGTCGCGAATACTGGTGGTCTGTTTCGGTTTCAAATCGGGAAGCTTGAGTTCTTCCCACAACCAGTCGATGATCTCCTCGACCTTGAATTCCATGACGAGCTGGAACTCGCCTTGACCGCCGCCGCCTTCGCCCGTGTCTTGGCCGTGGCCGGGCTGCGCGTCACGCCCTGGTCGCAAGATCTGGCCGGGGTCACCTTGGCCTTGTCCCGCGCCGCTTTCGACCTCAGGATCGGTCAGGCGGAAGCGGGCGTGTTCCAGCAGCTTGACCGGCACTTGGACGGTGCGGTCGTTCGGATTCGAAAGAATATCCGGCGCGCTGACCAGATCGGGCAAGTTGCCTTTGACCGCGTCGCGCACTTTCTCATTGTGGCGCAACCAATCCCGCGCGCCCCGCGAGAATAGGTCGTACCAGGGTGCGCCGGCGGCCATGGTGCGCAGCGGGCTCATGATGGTGAACGCGCCGCCTTATTCTTGCGCGAGCAAGGTAGTCACGTAATTCAGCGCCTCGCGCGCGCTGGTAGCGTCGTAGCCGTACTCGTCCACCAAGCGCTTCTCGACGACGGAAATCTTCTGTTTCACTTCTTCGTCGGGTCGCATCGAAGAGCTCACCAGGCGCAATACGTCGCGCCGCTGTTCGAACAAGTACTGCTCGACCGCGTCGTGCAGTTGCGCGTGGCTGTCCAGGGTGAACTTCTCACCCCGCTTGAACGCGCCCATTGCCTTGCGCACGACCTCCTGCCGGAACGACTGCTTGCCCGAGTCGGAGATGTTGATCTTCTCTTCGACCGAGCGTAGGAATCGCTCGTCCGGCTTGCGCTCTTCGTTGGTGATCGGGTCCTTAATCATGCGGTTGTCCAGCATATGCTCGACCTCGTCCAGATACTTGTCGAGCAGATCCTGCGCCTCTTGCTCGAACGACACGAACAACGCCTTGTGCACGTCCTCTTTGACCCAGCGATTGTAGAAGTCCTTGCGCGCTATCACCAGGAAATCCACCCATTTGCGCTTCTTCTTCGGATCGATGCGCGCATCGGACTCGATCGCATCCTTCAACGCCAGCAGCATGCCCATCGTGGTCAGGCTGCGGGTGTCGCTCTGAATAATGGCGTTGGACAGGGCGTTGATGACGAAGCGTGGCGACACACCGGCTAAGCCTTCGTCGGGCTGCTTGGCCTTGAGCTTTTCGATTTCCGATCGATTCACGCCTTCGACGTCTTCGTCCGCGTACACCTTGACCTTCTTTGACAGCTCGGACTCTTTCTGATCGCCCTCGGTCAAGCGCGTAAGAATGGCGAATACCGCCGCCAGATGCAGCACGTGCGGGTCGAGATGGACTTCCTTGAACGCCTGTGCGCTGGAGGTAAGCTTCTTGTAGATGCGCGACTCTTCTGTGTAGTTGAGCGTATAGGGCACCTGTATGATGACCATGCGGTCGAGCAGGGCCTCGTTCTCGCTTTCCTGCAAGAACTTGCGAAACTCGGCGAGGTTGGTATGGGCCAGGATGGTCTCGTCGAGATAGATGAGCGGAAAGCGCGCGACCTTGACGTTTTTCTCTTGCGTCAGGGTCAGCAGCAGGTAGAGGAACTCCCGCTTCACTTTCAAGATTTCGATCATCTCCAACAAGCCGCGGCTCGCCGCGTATACCGCGCCCGACCAGGACCAAGCGCGCGGGTCGCCTTCGTCGCCGTACTCGGCGACCTTGGACAGATCTACCGAGCCTACCAGGTCGGCGAGATCGGCGGTGGTCGGGTCGTGCGGCGCGTAGGTGCCGATGCCGACGCGGCCCGCCTCGGTGATGAATATTCGCTCGACCGGCATGCGCATGAAATCTCCGGAGTACTCCTGATCCATGCGGGAGCGGCAATGCGGGCACAGCTCGCCGACGACCTCCACGCCGTAGGTTTCGCGAAACGACCCGCGCAAGGTATGCGGCACCAGATGCAGCGGCGACTCGTGCACCGGGCAGCCTTGAATAGCGTACAGGGCGCCCGCTTCGGTGTGGCTGTATTCCTCCAGGCCTCGCTTGAGCAGGATCACCATGCTCGACTTGCCGCCCGAGGGTGGGCCGAGCAGCAGCAGCAAGCGCCGCCCTACTTCGGAGCCAGCGCTCGCCGCCTTGAAGTAGTCGGCCAAGCGCTCTAGCGCCTCGTCCACGCCGAACAGCTCGTCGGCGAACAGCTTGAAGCGCGGCGAGCCGTCGCCGTTCACGTCGACCCCGCGCCAACGGATCATGTCCCACATGTATTCGTGACTGGTGCGCGCGATGCCGCGCGGATCGTTCGGCAGCACGCTCTCGAGAAATTCGGCGTAGACCCCAGCCCAGTGCGAGGCGCGATGTTCCTTGGCGTAGGTGGAGAGGGATCTCAGGAACTCGTCGTGACGCTGGTTCTGCAACGCGAAATTATGATTGGACATAGCGTTTGACTCCCGTGGCGTAGCTACATTGACAATGGACAACGAATTACCGTCAACGTTCCGTACCGCAAAAGTGCGTTTCCCGAAGTTCCATCTCTCATGCTAGGTTCCGGCGGTGGAGATGCAAACGGTTGGCCGTGCATTCGGTGTACAGCCCTACGTACTAGCCAATTGCCATATCACAATTGAGTACCCTACTCCTGTCTCAGGCGTAAATGCAATAGGTAACGGTGCTTGACTTCCTGAGGTGAATTTGCCGCCCCGCGGGTGATTCGCTAGTATGCCGCATCTGTCTCGTGCGAAAAGGAAGCGAAGGTGAGCGTGCTGCCCGAGCACATGCAATGCGTCGCGTTCGAAGCGCCGGGTGCGCCGAGCGTGTTGCGCTTGACGAACCGCCCGCTCCCTGCACCGGGGCCGCAAGAGGTGTTGATCAAGGTGCGCGCGGCGGGGGTGAACCGCGCAGATTGTCTACAGCGTCTGGGGATGTATCCACCTCCGCCGGGCGCGCCCGATACGCTGGGCTTGGAAGTGGCCGGTGAGATCTGCGCCTGCGGCCCGCAAGTTTCGGCTTGGAAGGTCGGCGACCGTGTGTGCGCCCTGGTATCCGGCGGCGGCTACGCGCAGTATTGCGTCGCACACCAAGGCAGTTGCTTGCCTTTGCCGCGTGGATACGACTGGGTACAAGCCGCGGCGCTGCCCGAGACCACGATGACCGTCTGGAGCAACCTGTGGCAGCGCGCGCATCTCAAGCCCGGCGAGACCTTGCTCGTCCAAGGCGGATCGAGCGGCATCGGCACCATGGCGATCGCCCTCGCCGTAGCGCGCGGCCATCGCGTGTTCGCCACCGCCGGCTCGCCTGAGAAGTGCGCGGCGTGCGTGCGCTTGGGCGCTGAGCGCGCCATCAACTACAAGTCGGAGGATTTCGTCGAAGTGGTCAAGCAGGCTACCGGCGGCGCTGGCGTGGACGTGATTCTGGACATGGTCGGCGGAGACTACATCGCACGGGAGATGAACGCGCTCGCGAGCGACGGGCGCATCGCCCTCATCGCGCTGCAGGGCGGCACCCAGGCGAGCGTGGATCTTGCCGTCTTGCTGCGCCGGCGCTTGACGCTCAACGCTTCAACCTTGCGGCCGCGCGACAATCAGTTCAAGACCCAGCTCGCCGGTGCGGTGCGAGAAAACGTTTGGCCGCTGCTCGAGTCGGGCCGTGTCACCCCGGTAGTGCACGCTCGGTTTCCGCTGGCGGAGGCAGCGAGGGCGCACGCGCTCATGGAGTCGAGTCGGCATATCGGCAAGATCATTCTCGAGTTGTAGCGAAGCGTCCGAGCAGCTACCCGCTTCGGGCTTGCAAATCGCCGCAACCGAGCGGGCGATCCTCAACGAACCTAGGGGAGAAACAAGCATGGCCGTTGCGCGAGTTACCGAAATCATTGCTTCATCGAAAAAAAGCTTCGAAGACGCCGTCAAGAGCGGCATCGATCGTGCCAGCAAGACGCTGGACAATGTAACGGGCGCTTGGATACAGGATCAAAAAATCGTCGTGGAGAAGGGCAAGATCGCCGAGTACAGGGTTAACATGAAAGTGACCTTCATTCTCAAGTCGTAACGCGGTCGCTGCAGCCCTAGAGCATGACGATCTGGCGCAGCGTGCGGCCGGAGGCGAGCCGGTCGAAGACGAGGTTGATTTCCTCGAGCAGGCTACGCGCGCTCATGAGTTTGTCGACCGCGAGCTTGCCCCGCCGATAGAGCGAGACGCAGCGGGCACGTCGCGAGTCGGTACACAAGGAACCCAACATAACTTCCCGTGATCGTACGCTCCTCCGCCGTCAGATTGACGTGCTGGAGTGGCCAGCGATGGTCGGGATAGAGTAGCCCCCCGCGGCCGTTGTCCTGCCGCCGCCTCGGGTGACTCGATACTCGAGTTCCATGGCCGCGACCGATCCGGCCATCTCGAAGGCGAAATTTACCCCGCCGCGGGTGCGTACGGCTGCGGTAGCTTCATGTCGCAGGGCGGCTTCGATCTTCATGCTGCCTCCGGGTGGGTGCCGGGGTACTATGGGGGGATAGGTTGCTAGTGCCTAGTGTGGTCAAGGGCTAGGGACCGATACTCCCTAAGCTTGAGGGGGAAGTCACAGGGCGAAGACCGCCCTGTGACGTTGCTGCCTGCCGCGAGAAACGTACTTCTACTTACTGCCAGCCTTGTCTTCTGCTTCTTTTTTCAGTTGTTGCGCACGCATGTACGCCACGATGTTGTTGATTTCCTCTTGCTGCAACGTCGTGCCGAAGGCACCCATCTGCGTCCCCGGTACTCCTGCGGCGATATTGGTGTAGACCTGGGAGTTTTTCCCGCCGCGCTTGAAGTGACCGCAAATTAGACAAGGTCCCTTTGCGCCCCGGCCGCCGCCGCCGTGACAGAACGCACAGCGCTCGCTGAATCGCTCGCGCCCTTTCTCGACGGCGTCGGGGTTGTCGAACGGCACCGCCAGGTCGTTCCACTCATATTCTTCGGCGTATACCTTGGGGCTCGTGACACCGAGCCCGAGCGCCAAAATCGCGCCCACTACCGCTGCCGGCAAGACCTTCCATGAAACACCAAAAAAGACTCCTAACTTCATGTTTTACAGCTCCTTTAATTTTCAAAGGGAGGATAGAATGGCACGCCGTAAGCCTCTACGATCTTTTCGATTTCACCACCCTTGAGCAGCGCGGCGAAAGACTCTTCCAGAAAGGCCTTGAGCGGTTGATCTTTGCGCGACACCGCCCAAGTGGCGTTCCAGCGCAGCCCTTGCGCCGGAACGAAACCTTCGGGCACTTTCCAACTGTGATTGGGGAACTGCTTATTGGCATCACCCAAGACGGTCGAGAACATCATGCTCGCGTCAATTTCACCCTTGGCCATTTTCTCCATCAGCCGCCCACTCTGAAAAACGAGTTCGCGATCGTACCCGTTGGTAAACAACCAGTCGTCCATCGGCGTTGACATGTTGACACCGATTTTGATGTTCCTGGCCTTGATGTCTGCGAGGGTTTTCGCTTCGGCCGCCTTGCCTTGGACCACGAGCACATAACCGAATCCCATGTAAGGCCCGGTCAGCATGAGCTTGTGCTCTTTCAACTCGTCTTCTTCCAAGCCCGTCGCGAGCCCCATGAAGATGTCGCAGCGACCTTTGTCGATTGAGTTTCTGAGCGCTCGTCCCAGCCCGCCGCGCGTGCCGGTATCCGCCCAATACATCTCGGCTCGAAAACCCGCTCGCTTGGCGATAGCACGGAAGATTTCGATGTCGAACCCGGGCGGATCACCCGAGGAGCTCGAATAGGGGAAATTGTACGGATCCGCGCACGCAGTCAGCTTCTTTAGCTTCTGCGCTCGCGTGAGCGCATCGACACCCTGCTGGCGCAGGCTTTGTTCGTCTTCGGATGGGCCGACCTCGCCCGCACCGGCTTGCACTCGTGGGTCGTTTCGATCCTGCGCCTGGGCAGGGCCGGCGGCAGCAAACCACGCGCCGCAGCAAAGCGCCAAAAAAACTAGTCTTCGTTTCACAGCTACTCCTTGCAACATTAAAAAGGGGAGGGCCATAGCGACCCTCCCCTCAGCATACAACGCTTACGCTATGCGATGCGACTACTGCACGTCATGCAGGCCAAACACGATCAGCCCACCACCCTTGGAGTGCTTCTTGTACCAGTCGGCGTAGTGCAGGGGCCACAGACCGCCACCGCCCGCACCGACCACGACCGCGACCATTTGCTTGCCGTTGGCCGTGTAGGTGGTCGGATTGCCGTGGATGCCGGTACCTGCGTTGTAGCTCCACATCAACTCGCCGGTGTCGTCCTTGACGGCGTTGAACATGCCTTGCGGATCGCCGTAGAACACGAGCCCGCCGGCCGTTGCCATCATGCCGCCGGTGGCCGGTTCAGACTGGCTGCGCGCCCACACCAACTTGCCGGTGGCAGCGTCGTAGGCCTTGGCTGCGCCCGAGCCCGCGGTGATGTTGATGACCTTGGCGCCCAAGTACCATTCGCCGCGCTTCCACTCCATCTTCTTGGCTTGGAGGTCCATGCCGAAGTCATACACCGGCACGTACACGAGGTTGGTGCGTTTCGAGTAGGCCATCGGGTGCCATTCCTTGCCACCGTCCAGCGATGGGCGAATGTCACGCGTCGGCTTGTCGTAGACGACGTCTTTCTCCGGATAGTTGTACACCGGCTTGCAGTTGTTGGCCGGGGTAATCGGCTTGGTCCAGTTGATGTCGGACAGCGCGGTCACCCAAACGCACTTGTGCTCTTGCCCGCCCTTACCGGCCTGCGTTGCGACGCGGTCGATACCATAAACGTGACCATTGCGCGAGCCGTGCAGCCACAGCTTCTTGCCGCCCGTGTCGACCAAGATCATTTCGTTCACGCCGTCGTAGTCATACGGATCGTTCGGCG